>NZ_JBHZCY010000175.1:0-16153 GCF_042786665.1 Kitasatospora sp. NPDC059146
ACCATCAGCGCGCTGACCAGCAGCAGGCCGACCACCCGCATGGCGACCGTGACGGTGACCGCGGCCATCACCGCGAGCAGCAGGTTGAGGGTGCGCACCGGAACGCCGGTGACCCGGGCGAAGTCCTCGTCCTGGCAGATCGCGAAGAGCTGGCGGCGCAGGCCGACGGTGACCGCGATGACCACGGCCCCGAGCACCGCGATGGTGGCCAGGTCGGCGGGGGCGACGGTGAGGATCGAGCCCCACAGGTAGCTCTCCAGCGAGCCGGCCCCGGCCTGGGCGGACATCGAGACGAGCAGCTTGCCGCAGGCCATGCCGCCGTAGAAGAGCATCGCCAGGGCGATGTCGCCGCGCTGGTTGCCGCGCGAGCGGACCAGCTCCATGGTGACGGCGCCGAGCACGCAGACCAGCACGGCCATCCAGACCGGGCTGGTCTGGAAGATGAAGCCGAGGCCGACGCCGGTCATCGCGACGTGGCCCATGCCGTCGCCCATCAGCGCCTGGCGGCGTTGCACCAGGTAGATCCCGACGGCGGGGGCGGTGATCCCGACCAGTACGGCGGCCAGCAGGGCGCGCTGCATGAAGTCGTAGGAGAGCATCTCGGTCATGCGAGCAGCCTCGGCGGGGTGAGGTCGGCGTGCGGGTGGACGTGGTCGTGGCCGGGCAGCGCGTGCAGGCCGGTGTTGGGGACCGGCGGGCCGTCGTGCGCGACGCAGCCGTCCCGCAGCACCACGGCGCGGTCGATCAGCGGCTCCAGCGGCCCGAGTTCGTGCAGCACCAGGAGCACCGAGGCGCCGCGGCCGACCTCGGCGCGCAGGGTGTCGGCGAGCACCTGCTGGCTGGCGGCGTCGACGCCGGCCATCGGCTCGTCCATGATCAGCAGGTCGGGGGTGCCGACCAGGGCGCGGGCGATCAGGACCCGCTGCTGCTGGCCGCCGGAGAGGTCGGCGACGCCGTCCCCGGCCCGGTCCAGCATGCCGACGGCGGCCAGCGCGCCGTCCACCGCGGCGCGGTCCCGGCGGCGGAACGGCAGCAGCCGGTGCTGCGCCAGCCGCCCGGTGGAGACCACCTCGCGCACGGTGGCGGGGACGCCGGAGGCGGCGGTGGTGCGCTGCGGGACGTACCCGATCCGGTGCCAGGCGCGGAAGGAGCCGTACGGGGTGCCGAACAGCTCCAGGGTGCCCTGCTCCAGCGGCACGGAGCCGATCACGGCCTTGACGGTGGTCGACTTGCCGGAGCCGTTGGCGCCGAGCAGGGCGACGACCTCGCCGGGTCGGACGGTGAGGTCGACGCCGCGCAGCACCGGCCGGCCGCCGCGCGAGGCGACGGCGTCGAGGAGGCGGACGGCCGGGGGTATCGGGTGGGTCATGGTGGTGCGTCCCGTCAGCTCGCGGGGGTGGGGGCGGCGGTCGCCGTGGGCGCGCCGAGGGCGGCCCGGAGGTTGGCCAGGTTCTGCTTCATGACGGTCAGGTAATCGTCCTTGGCGGCGCCGTTGGATGCATCAGTCTTGACGCCCTCCAGCGGGTCCAGCACGGCGGTCTTGAGGCCGAGGTCCTTGGCGACGGTGTCGGCGAGCTTGGGGCTGACCAGGGTCTCGAAGAAGATCGTGGTGACGCCGTTGTCCTTGGCGGCCTTCTGCACCTCGGCGAGGCGGGCCGGGGTGGGCTCGGACTCCGGGTCGACGCCGTTGATGGCGACCTGGGTGAGGCCGTAGTGGTCGGCGAGGTAGCCGAAGGCGGCGTGGCTGGTGACGAAGGTCTTGGTCTTGACGTCCTGCAGCCCGGTCCGGAACTCCTGGTCCAGGGCGGTGAGCCGGGTGACCAGGTCGTCGGTGTTCTTCCGGTAGTCGGCGGCGTGGGCGGGGTCGGCCTTGGCGAACTCGGCGCCGACGCTCTTGGCGATCGCGGCGTAGCGGCTCGGGTCGAGCCAGACGTGCGGGTCGCCGGCCGGGCCCTCGTGCTTGTGGCCGTCGCCCTCGGCGGTGCCCTCGTCGAGGTGGTGGTCGACCAGCGGGCTGGCGGCGGTGGCGTCGATCTTGTGCTTGCTGCCCGACTGGTCGACGGCCTGGTCGACGGTGGGCTGGAGGCCCTTGAGGTAGAGGATCGCGTCGGCCTTCTGGACGCCGGCGACCTGCTTGGCGGTGAGTTCCAGGTCGTGCGGCTCGACGCCGGGCGCGGTGAGGTCGGTGACCGAGACGTGCTCCTTGCCGATCTGCTGGGCCAGGAACTCCATCGGGTAGAAGGAGGCGACGACGTTCAGCTTGCCGTCCGTGCCCTGGGCGCTGCTGCTGCCGCCGCAGGCCGTGAGGGCCAGTGAGGAGGCGAGGGCGGCGACGGCGAGGGCGGCGGTCTTGCGGGTCCGGCGGCTGAGCAGTCCGATCATCATGACAATCATTCTCATCTCAAGTGGAAATGATTGTCAACTCACTCGGACGGGTGAACGACAGGTGGCCGTGGACGGGGGGAGCCGGACCATATCGATTTGAAACCCGTACCCGTCCGGCCGGTAACCTTGGGTATTCGGGTACGAGCAACCAGCCGTGCCCTGACCGTGCCGTACGTACTGAAGAGAGCACTGTGGCCGCCGACAAGATCGACACGATCGTCAGCCTGAGCAAGCGCCGAGGCTTCGTCTACCCCTGCAGCGAGATCTACGGCGGCACGCGTGCCGCCTGGGACTACGGGCCGCTGGGCGTCGAACTCAAGGAGAACATCAAGCGCCAGTGGTGGCGCACGATGGTCCAGGCCCGCGAGGACGTCGTCGGACTCGACTCGTCGGTGATCCTGGCCCGCGAGGTCTGGGAGGCCTCCGGCCACGTCGCCACCTTCAACGACCCGCTGACCGAGTGCCTCTCCTGCCACAAGCGCCACCGGGCCGACCACCTGGAGGAGAAGTACGAGGCCAAGCACGGCTTCCCGCCGCCGAACGGCCTCAAGGACGTCAACTGCCCCGACTGCGGTACCAAGGGCCAGTTCACCGAGCCCAAGGACTTCTCGGGCATGCTGAAGACCCACCTCGGCGTCACCGAGGAGGCGAGCGGCCTGGCGTTCCTGCGCCCCGAGACCGCCCAGGGCATCTTCACCAACTTCAGTTCCGTCCAGACCACGTCGCGCAAGAAGCCGCCGTTCGGCATCGCCCAGACCGGCAAGAGCTTCCGCAACGAGATCACCCCCGGCAACTTCATCTTCCGCACCCGCGAGTTCGAGCAGATGGAGATGGAGTTCTTCGTCAAGCCGGGCGACGACGAGCAGTGGCACGAGTACTGGCTCCAGCAGCGCTGGGACTGGTACGTCGACCTCGGCATGCGCACCGAGAACATGCGCTTCTTCGAGCACCCGAAGGAGAAGCTCTCCCACTACGCCAAGCGCACCGTGGACATCGAGTACCGCTTCAACTTCGGCGGCTCCGAGTTCTCCGAGCTGGAGGGCGTCGCCAACCGCACGGACTACGACCTGCGGGTGCACAGCGAGGCCTCCGGCAAGGACCTCCGGTACTTCGACCAGGAGAGCGGCGAGCGGTACTTCCCGTACGTCATCGAGCCGGCGGCCGGCCTCAACCGCGCCATGCTGGCCTTCCTGATCGACGCCTACTTCGAGGACGAGGCGCCGAACGCCAAGGGCGTCATGGAGAAGCGCGTCGGCATGCGGCTCGACCCGCGCCTGGCCCCGGTCAAGGTCGCCGTGCTGCCGCTGTCGCGCAACGCCGAGCTCTCCCCGAAGGCCCGCGGCCTGGCCGCCGACCTGCGCACCGCGTGGAACGTCGAGTTCGACGACGCGGGCGCGATCGGCAAGCGCTACCGCCGCCAGGACGAGATCGGCACGCCGTTCTGCGTCACGGTCGACTTCGACACCCTTGAGGACAACGCGGTGACCGTGCGCGACCGCGACACCATGTCGCAGGAGCGCGTGTCGCTCGACCAGGTGAAGGGCTACCTGGCGGCGCGGCTGATCGGCTGCTGAGTCCGGTCCTTCGGTAGTCCGGTCCTTCGGTAGTCCGGTACTGCGGTACTTCGGGGAGCCCCCGGCCGTCCTCCTTCGTGGAGGCGGGCCGGGGGCTCCCTGCGTTTCGCTGCTCCGGGGGCGGGGGCCTACCGCCGGCCCCAGCGGGAGCGGGGGGCGGCCGGCGGGGCGGTCGGCAGGCCGGCCGTGCGCAGGGCGGCCAGGGTGGTGCGGTGGCGGGTGCCGTCGGCGAGCAGTGCGGCCAGCAGCTGTCCGTAGAGGTCCCGGTGGTTCTCCAGCGCGGCGGCCAGGCGCACCAGTTCGACCGGCGGGCGCAGGGCCGCCAGCTCGTGCAGCAGGAGGGTGGCGAGCGCGGGCGGCAGCTCGGTCGCGAGTCCGGCCAGGTCCGCGGTCGGGCGGCCGGCCGCCTGGCGCAGCAGCGTGCGGACGTCGGCGGGGCGGCCGTGCTGCTGGAGGCCGGCGGCCAGCGAGGTCAGCTCCGGGGTCGGTGCCGAGCCCCACTCCCAGAGCAGCGTGGCGCTGTCGGCGTGCTGCCCGGCCCGCTCCAGCGCGGCGACCAGGGCCGGGACCGCGGCGGCCGGGTAGGCCCGGAAGGCGTGGAACAGTTCGGCGGCCTCCTCGGCCAGGCCCAGCTCCCGCAGCTCCGCCAGCACCGTGACGGCGTGCTCGGGGGCGCCCCGGGCGGCCGTCCGGGCCAGTTGGAGCGAGGCGCCGGTCGGGCCGCGCCGGGAGAGCATCCCGACCAGCAGGGCGGCGTCGGCGGGGGCGAGGTGGGCGGCGGCCCGGTCCAGCAGCTCCCCGGCCTCGGCGAGGGCGCCGCTGCGGTGGAGTCCGGTGATCCGCTCGGTGAGGGCGCCGAGGTCGGGGCGGACGGGTGGAGCGGGAGACGGCGCCGCTGCGGGGGGCGGGGCCGTTGCCGGGATCGGGGCCGGAGGTGGGGTCGGCGCCGGTGGCGGGGGCGGTGGGGGCTGGTGAGGAGAGAGGGGCGGGTGATCCGCCTGCTCCGGGGCGGGTCGGGGGTGCGGCCGCTGTCTGAGGTGGATCTCCAATTCCCTTAACTGATCGCTCAGTTGCAGGCAGCGCGCACCCAGGCCCTCGCGCAGGGTGCGGGCCTGGGCGAGCTGCCGCAGCAGGTCGTCGTCCGGGCGCCGGCGGCCCGGGGCCGCCCGTATCGCCTCGTTCAGCCGGCGTTCGCGTTGGCCCGCGTAACGGCTCGCGCGGAGCAACTCGTCCAGTTCCGACCGGAGTTCGGCGGCCCGTTGCTCGCCCTCCGGTTGCTGGCCTGCGGATTCTTCCGTCGACCGCATGCGCATGATCGCCCCAACCTGTCCATCTGTACCCTGACTGCGGGACATCCTGGCGTCGGAATGTGGCGATGGAGTTACGAGAGCGCGACCAGTCGTGCCCGAGTGGTGTCAAGGAGCGCGCAGAGGGCGGCCGTTGCGAGAAGTGCGCCGGTCGCGCTCCGCGGCGGGGCCGCCCCGTCCGGCCGGGGAGCGACCGGCCTCATCCGGCCAGTCGCGCCCGCGCCTCCATCAGTGCGAACCCGAGCAGGTTCAACCCCCGCCACTCCAGCGGGCGTTCAGCCCGGATGTCGTCCGCGCCGAGCCCGATGCCCCAGATCCGGTCCACCGGGCTGGCCTCGACCAGGACGCGGCCGCCCGTGCCGAGCAGGTACTCCCGCAGGGCCTCGTCCTGGCCGAACTTCGCGACGTTCCCCTCGACCACCAGGTCGAACCGGCCCGCCGTCCAGGTCTCGTCGTCGAAGTCCCGGACCAGCCGGCCCAGCTTCTTCGCCTCGGCGGGCGTCCGGGCCGCCAGCACCTGCTGCTCGATCGCCCCGTCGCCGAACATCCGGGCCTTGCCGGCCATCATCCAGTGCTCGGCGGAGGCGTACGCCACCCCGTCGACGGTGAACTGCCCGGGCCACCACTGGCTCAGGCACTCCTGTCGCGTCCCGCCGCCCTTGCGGGCGGTGTGCCCCCAGAACATCACCCATTTCGGCCGCGCCCCGGTGGCCATCAGGCCCGCCAACTGCTCGCGGCTGCGGACGTCGGCGAAGTCTCCGGCCTGCTGCTTGCTCATAATCGTCATTCTGACACGAAGGGTCGGGCGCCCGCCATCCGTTTGACGGCGGGCTCCGTCGGAGGGCCGGCCCTCCCGGGGGTCAGTCCCGTTCGGCGGCGGCGACCAGCTCCAGGAAGCGCAGCCCGAGTCCGGTGACCTCCTGCGCCGTCCAGTCCTGAGCCGAGCCCGCCAGTCGGACCTCGGCCATGGCGAGGCCGGGGGCGGCGTCGGTCCAGTCCAGGAACCAGGTCCCCTCCCGCTCGGCGAGGGCGAGGGTGGCGGCGTTCAGGACGCGCGCCGGGTGGGGGAGCCAGAGCTGGAAGTCGTGGGTGGGCGGCGCCTCCGGGAGGATCCGCGCCCCGGGAAGGGCGGCCAGGGCGGGGACGAGGGTCGCCGCGTGGCGGGTGTAGCCGGGGATCCGGGGGAGCTCGGTGTCCAGGCCGGCGAGCGCGGCGAGGGCGGCCGGCCACTGCTGGTAGAGCTGGCCGCCGTAACGGTGGCGCCAGGTGCGGGCGTAGGCGGTGAAGGCCTTGTCCCCGGCGAGGGCGGCCCCGCTGATGCCGCCGAGGTCCTTGTAGTAGGAGACGTAGACGCTGTCGGCCAGGGCGGCGATCTCGTCCAGCGGCCGGCCGAAGTGGGTCGTGGTGTTCCAGAGGCGGGCGCCGTCGAAGTGCACCCGGGCACCGGTCTCGCGGGCGGCGGCGACCAGTTCGGTGAGCTCGTCCCAGCTGGGCAGGAGGAAGCCCGGGTCGCGGAGCGGTAGTTCCACCACCAGGGTGCCGAACGGTTCGCCGAGGCCGCGCAGGTCGTCGGCGGTCGGCTGCCGCGCCTCGGTGGTGGGCCAGAGGCTGCGCAGGCCGGTGAGCTGGATGTGGGCGTGGCGTTCGTGCCGTTCGAGGTGGCTCTGCGGGTGGAGCGCGACGGCCGGGTTGCCGGTCCGCTCGGCGTGGTGGCGCAGGGCGACCTGCTGGGCCATCGTCCCGCTGGGGAAGAACACCGCGTCCTCGGTGCCGAGGAGCGCGGCGGTGCGCTCCTCCAGCTCCCCGACCGGGCCGCCGTTCCCGTAGATGTCGGGGTGAGCGTCCGGCTCGACCGCCTCGGCGAGCGCGGTGAGGCGCTCGCGCATGGTGAGTGGGCGGGCGCCGGAGAGGAAGCGGGTACAGGCCCGGCGGGCGGCGCGCAGGCGGGCCGGGTCGATCTGGTCATCGGTCATCCGGCGATTGTCGGAGCGGCGGGGACGCCGGGCCAACTGCTTTTCCCGGCGCTCAGGCCTTTTCTGCCCCGGGCGGGTCGAAGGCGCGGAAGAGGGACAGGTCGGGGGCCTGGCGCCGGATCGCCGCCCACCGCTCCCGGAAGGCGTGGCGCAGTCGTGCGGGCGGCCAGGGGGCGGGCCGCAGTTCGGGCGGCAGCAGTGGGTCGTGCTCCAGTGCCCGGCTGAACGCGTCGGCCAACCCCAGGGCGGAGGCGACGAGTGCGGGGGAGCCGTGGTCGGTGCCGACCGGTTCCGCGGCGAGCGCCTCGGCGAGCGGCCGGTAGGCGGCGAGGGTGTCGGCCGCGGGCCACAGGCGCTCCGCGACGGAGGCCGGGTCGGTGAACCCGGGGCCGGTCAGCCGGGTGGCCTCCGCCGTGACCAGGTAGCTGCCGACGGTGGACTCCGAGGTCTCGCCGACGAGTTCGGCCAGCAGGTCGTGCGGGCTGAGGTAGGCGCCGGGGGCGAGCGGGGCGGCGCCGAGGCGGGTCAGCGCGGTGCGGAGGGCGTCGCGTTCGGGGCGGCGCTGTTCCGGTACGGAGAAGGTGTGGAGCCGCCAGAGCCCGTCCCAGGGGGCGAGTCCGGCGTCCTGGGCGTAGGCGAGGCGGACGAGGCGGACGTCCGTGTCGGAGCGGAGCCGGCCCGCGTCGGTCAGCAGGAGGCGGCCCTTGCGGCCGCGGCCCTCCTGCCGGAGGACGCCCGCGGCCTCCAGCCGGCGGATCGCCAGCCGGACCGGCTGGTCGGCTAGTCCGGCCGCGGCGGCGAGGTCGTAGACGTAGGCGAGGGAAGCGGTGCCCTGCGGGTCGAAGCAGGCCTCGACGACCGTCCGCGGCGCGGCCTGGTACTCGGACAAGGGGAGACCTCGGTTCTCGATCGCGCCCCGGCTCCGGCGCCGCCCCCAGGGTAACCGCGGCGGGAGGAGCGACGCGGGTCACCGGAGCAGGGCGGCGCCGGACTGTCGCACCGGGCCGCGAGGATCCGCCGACCCCCCTACGCGGGGGCGCCGAAGCGGGCGAGGTAGTGCCACACCCTCTTGAGGTCCTGGGGGTCGTGGCGGCCGGTCGCGGCGGCGGCGCCGATGATCCGGGGGTCGAGGGCGCCGTCCTCGGCGATCCGGGCGCCGAGGTCGACGAACTCCCGGCCGCGGTAGTCGGGGTGGCGGCGGAGCTCCTCGACGGTGAGCCGGAAGCCGGGGTGCCACTCCAGCGGGCAGGGGAGGCGGCGGGCGGCGTCCTCGACCGGGGTGTTCCGGTAGCAGGGGTCCAGCACCAGGGCCTCGACGTCCACGGCCAGCCGGACCGGGCCGTGGACGTGCGCCTCGATGCAGTCGTCGAGGGCGTCCCGGTCGTCGGCCAGGGCGAGCGGGATGAGCCCCATGTGGGCCGCGGTGCCGAAGTCCGTGGGCTCCAGGAAGCTGTCCGGGTAGCAGAAGGTGGTGCGCTCCAGGGCGGGGGCGGTGAGCCGGAAGTGCGCGGACCCGAAGCGGGGTGCGGCGCCGACGGGATTGCGGCGGTGGTCGAGGGCACCGTAGACGGGACGTTCGCCGGGGGCCGCGTCGTCGTAGGCGCCGTTGAAGATCCGGCTCTCCCAGCGCCAGCGGTCCCCGCCCGGGTGGGCGGTCAGGCCGCCGTTGCTGGTGCCGGTGGCGAACTGGGAGAGGTAGACGCCGTCCTCGGCCAGGGCGTCGAGGACGGCCCGGCCGCGGGAGACCCGGTCCGGGTGGAAGTTGAGGGTCACCCGCAGGGCCGGGTCGACCGGCGGGCCGGCGGCGAGCGAGGCCACGTGGTCGAGGGCCCGGACCTGCGGGGTCGGGGCGGCGTCGGAGCTCATGCCGGGTAGTGTCGCGCGGCCGGGCCGGTGGGTGCACCCGGGTTTCCGCCCGGCGCCGTACCGCCGCGTCCGCCCTGGCGTCGCCCCGTCAGACGTAGTGCGTCTGGAGGTCGTCGGGGAACAGGCCGTTGCCGTGGTGGGTGGCCCAGGTGGAGTGGGTGGTGCGGATCCGGGCGGCCTGGGAGGTCCGCCGCCGCTCGATCAGCAGGCCCTCCGTGCCGTCCGCCCACCGTCGGTGGGCCCGGTCGCGGCGGGCCAGGAACAGGGTGGTGCCGACGACGACGGCCGCCAGGGCGGCCAGGAACGCGAGAACGAAGCTCATGAGCTCCCCCTTCCTTCGGACTCGATCACTGTGCGAACCAAGTATCGCGGACCGGGGTGCCCGTCCGCCATAGCTGAAGTAGCTTGGGGCGCATGGCAGATGATGGCGCAGGACGTCCCCCGCGGCCGGTCCGTCGGTCACTCCGCGGGCCTCGCGGAACGCCGTACCGGCCCTGATGTTCTCGCAGGGCGTCAGCGTGGCGGGCACCCAGGTCACGGCGCTGGCCCTGCCCGCGCTGGCGATCCTGCTGCTGGACGCCGGGCCGCTGGCGGCCTCGCTGCTGTTCGCCCTGGAGTACGGGGTGCAGGGGCTGACCGGCCCGTTCGCCGGGGTGCTGGTGGACCGGGTCGCCTCCCGGCGGCGGCTGCTGGTCGCGGTGGACCTCGCCCAGCTGCTGCTGATCGCCACCGTCCCGCTGGCGCACGCCGCCGGTGCGCTGACGCTGGCCCACCTCTGCGCGGTCGCGGCGGTCTCCGGGGCGCTGGGCGGGATCTCCGCCATCGCGGTGCCGACCGTGGTGGCGGACTTCGTGCCGAAGGACGGCCTGGTGGCGGTCAACGCCAAGCTGGCCGGGGCCCGTTCGGTCGGCCAGATCGCCGGGCCGGGGCTGGCCGCCGCGCTGGTGCAGGCGGTCGGGGCGGCCACCGCGATGGTCGCGGACGCGGTCAGTTACGGGTTGTCCGCCCTCGCCATGAGCCTGCCCCGGCTCCGCCGGGACGAGGAGCCGCCGCAGGCCGCCGCCCGGCCGGGGGTCGCGGCCTCGCTGCGGGAGGGCGTCGACGTCCTGCGCGGCCGGCCGCTGCTGGCCCGGCTGGCCGTCGCCGCGGCGGCGCTCAACCTGGGCGGGGCCGGGCTGGCCGGGCTGTTCGCCTACTTCGCCTACCAGGTCGTGGACCTGAGCCCCGGGGAGCTCGGTCTGACCCAGGCCGTCTACAGCATCGCCGCGGTGACGGCGGTGCTCACCGCGAAGCGGGTGATCCGGCGGGTCGGGCTGACCAGGGTGATCCCGCTCTTCGGCCCGCTGGCCGCGGCCGCCCTGTTCCTGATCCCGCTGGCCTCGCTCGGGGCGGCCCTTCCGGTGCTGGTCGTCTACCAGGCGGTGTTCGGCTTCTGCGCGACGGTCTGGGGCGTCAGTTGGGTGACCCTGCAGCAACAGCTGTCCCCGCCGGAGCAGTTGGGGCGGGTGCTCGGCCTGTCCCGCTCGATCGGCCAACTCGTCATGCCGGTGGGCGCGTTGCTGGGCGGCACGCTGGCCGGTGCGGTCGGCGTCACCGGGGCGCTGGCCGTCTTCGCCGCGATCGCCGTGGCCGGCATCCTCGCGGTGGTCGGCACCCGGCCCCAGGCCGTCCTCCCGGAGGGGAGCCGGGCCTGACCGGCACCCGCCAGGGCGGACGGCAGTAGCCTGCGGGCATGTCCGCCTCCCCCGCACCGAGCCTCCCCACCCGCATCGACGGCGACCCGGACCGGGTCGCGCTGGTCGTCCCGGGCGTCGGCTACTCGCCCGCCCGTCCACTGCTGCACTTCGCCTCCTCGGTCCTGGCCCGGCACGGCTGGACGGTCCAGGAGCTGTGGTGGCGGATCCCGGAGGCGTTCGCCGAGTTCACGACGGAGCAGCGGATCGCCTGGGTCGAGCGGCAGGTCGGCGCGGCCGTCGACGCGGAGGGCGGTGCCTGCCGCCTGCTGGTCGGCAAGTCGCTGGGCTCCCTGGCCGCCGGCCTCGCCGCGGACCGCGCCCTCCCGGCCGCCTGGCTCACCCCGGTGCTCACCCTCGACCACGTGGCCCACGCCCTCGGCCGGGCCACCGCGCCGACCCTCCTGATCGGCGGCAGCGCCGACAGGCTGTGGGACCGGAGCGTCGCCGACGCCACCGGCCACCAGGTCCTGGAACTCCCCGCCGCCGACCACGGCCTCGAACTCCCGGACGACCCGACCGGATCCATCGACCTGCTCCGCACCGCCGTCGCCCGCCTGGACACCTTCATCGGCGGACTGCCCCCGGGTGGGGGGACGGCCGCCTAGGCAGGGGCGCCGCCGGTGGCCCGGGGGATCGGAGCGGGCAGGAGCCGAGGCCGATCAGCGACCTTCCTCGTCGCGCATCCCGTGGAGGGCCTCGGTGGCCGACGGGAGTCGGACGGCGATCGAGGGCGGGATCCAGTCGGCCGCTGGTGCAGTCGCGTACGAGGTTCTCCAGCACCCGCTGCTCCGGGGCCGGCGGTGTGAGTACGGCGATCAGCCGTCCCTCGCGGGTGATTCCGATCAACTCCCCGGCCGCCACCCGGTCGAGCAGTCCTGATCTCTGGCCCGGGGCGGCCGGTTCACCCGGACGGGCGTCACCCCTTGCCCGGGAACCCGTGGCGGCGGGCGGCCGCCGTGACGGCCAGGGCGAGGGCCAGCAGGGCGAGGGCCGACCAGGGGAGGGAGCGCGGTCCGGCGTGGTCGAGGAGGAGGCCGCCGGCCGACGCGGCGGCGGCGATGCCGAGGTTCCAGCAGGTGACCAGCAGGGACTGGGCGAGGTCGGCGGCCGTGTCGGCGGCGTCGGCGACGGCGGTCTGCAGCAGGGTGGCGACGCCGCCGAAGCCGAGGCCCCAGATCGCGGCGGCGGCGTAGACGGGCCAGGGGGACGAGCCGAGCAGGGCGCCGGCGAGGGTCAGGGTCGCGGCGCCGACGAGGAGGCAGGCGGTGAGGGTCAGGGTGCGCAGGTGCCGGTCGATCAGGGCTCCGGTGGCGGCGATGCTCACCAGCGAGGCCAGGCCGAGGATGAGCAGCACGGTGTCGGTCCGTCCGCCGAGGTGCAGCGGTTCGAGCAGGGCCGCGACGTAGGTGTAGAGGACGTTGTGGGCGAGTACGAAGGTCGCCGTGACGGCCAGGACGGCCGCCACGCCGGGGATCCGCACCACCTGCCGGAGCGGCAGCCGGTCGTGTTCGGCCCGGCCGGGGACCGGGGGGACGGCTGCGGCGATCCAGCCGACGAGGGCGAGCGCGAGGACGCTCATCAGCCCGAAGGCGACCCGCCACCCGGCGGCCCCGGCGAGCATGGTGCCGGCCGGGACCCCGACGGACAGGGCGACCGTGGCGCCGCCCATCGCGACGGCCATGGCCCGTCCGCGTTGTTCGGGCGCGACGATGCTGCGGGCGTACCCGGCCAGCAGGGCCCACAGCATTCCGGCGACCAGGCCCGCCGCGAAGCGGGCCGCCATGGTGAGCGGGTAGTCGCCGGAGACGGCGGTGACGGCGTTGGCGAGGGTGAAGCCGCCGACGGCGAGGAGCAACAGCCGCTTGCGCGGCCAGCCGGCGGTGGCGGCGGTCAGCGGGATGGCGGCCGCGATGGAGCCGACCGCGTAGAGGGTGACGGACTGTCCGGCGCCGGACTGGCTGACGCCGAGGTCCCTGCTCATCGCGGGCAGGACGCCGGCGGGCAGCGCCTCGGTCATCAGGGTGATGAACCCGCCGGTGCTCAGGGCGAGCAGCGCCGGCCAGGGCAGTCCGGCCGGTGGCGCCCCTCTCGCCGGGCCGAGCGGAAGCCCCGGGTCGGGCGAGGGGGTCGAGGCGGCGCCTCCGGCCGTGGCCGGGGTCGTCATGGGGCAGGAGGGGGAGGGGAGTTCGTGGGTCGGCATGTGACCGATCGTCTATCGTTGACACGGATGTCAAGGTCCAGCCGGAACGGCCCGGCCCCGACGTGAGGGTGGTCACATGCGGATCGGCGAACTGGCCCGGCGGACGGAGACCTCGCCGCGCCTGCTGCGCTACTACGAGAAGCAGGGCCTGATCTTCCCGCGCCGCGAGGCGAACGGGTACCGGGACTACGACGAGTACCTGGTCGACCGGGTGATCCAGATCCGCGGACTGCTGGACGCGGGGCTGCCGACCCGGATCATCAAGCAGATCCTGCCCTGCCTGGACGCCCCGCGGAAGATCCACTTCGCGGACGCCACCCCGGAGATGCTCGACACCCTGGAGTCCGAGACCGAGCGGATGACCCGCCGCATCCACTGCCTGACCCGCAACCGCGACGCCATCCAGGAGTACCTGTCCGTGGTCAGGGAACTCGCCTGACCGTACGGGCGGTTGCGGCAGCGCGACGGCCCCGCGACCGCAGCGCGACGGCCCCGCGACCGGCGGGAACCGGTCGCGGGGCCGTTCGTCGTCGCCCGGGCCCGTGGGCCCGCGGGGCTCAGCCGATGGAGCGGGGCAGCCGGGTGGTCAGGTACAGCACGGTGAAGGAGCCCAGCAGCTGGACGCCGAGGCACAGGGCGAGCGCGCGGCCCATGCCGAGGCTGGGGGAGAGGGACAGGTAGAGGGTGCCCAGGGTGGCCACGCCGAGGGCGAGGCTGGACTGCTGGCCGGTGGCGAGGACGCCGCTGCCGACGCCGGCCCGGGCGGCGGGCACCTTGGCGAGCACGACCCGGAACAGCGGGGTGCCGATCAGGCCCTGCCCGATGCCCGCGAGGGCGACGCCGGGGGCCATCCGCAGCGGGGAGAAGTGGTCCGCGTCGGCGAGGACGGTCAGCGCGATGGTGATGAGGCCGAGGGCCTGGACCACGGCACCGGCGCTGAGCACCCGGCTGCCCCAGCGGCCGATCAGCCGCGGGCCCGAGAGCGAGGCGGTGAAGTAGCCGACGGCCATCGGGACGAGCGCCCAGCCGGCGGCGACCACGCCGAGCCGCAGGCCCTGCTGGAGGGCGACGGCGATGACGAACATGAAGCCGCCGAAGCCGGCGAAGTAGGGCAGCGCGATGCCGAGGCCGCGCCGCATCTCGGGGATCCGCAGCAGGCTGGGCGGCACCAGCGGGGTGGCGCCGCGCCGCTCCGCGCGGCTCTCGACCAGGGCGAAGGCGGTGGCGAACACCGGGAACAGGGCGAGCAGCACCCAGGACCAGAGCGGCCAGCCGGCCGCGCGGCCCTCCATCAGCGGGACGAGCAGGGAGAGCAGGGAGGCGGTGAGCAGCACGGTGCCGGGTACGTCGACGGCGGCGGCCCGGGTGGCCCGGCTCTCCGGCACGTACCGGACGGCGAGGAGGACGGCGAGCAGCGCGAACGGGACGTTCAGCAGGAAGACCGAGCGCCAGCCGGTGCCGAAGAGGTCGGCGGCGACGAGCATCCCGCCGAGCACCTGGCCGATCACCACGGAGATGCCGCCGACCGCGCCGTAGACGCTGAGCGCGCGGCCGCGCCGGGCGCCGTCGGTGGCGGCGGTGATGGTGCCGAGCACCTGCGGGATCAGCAGCGCGGCCGAGGCGCCCTGGGCGGCCCGGGCGCCGACCAGGGACCACGCGTCGGGGGCGAGGCCGCAGGCCAGTGAGGTGACGGCGAAGGCGGTGGCCCCGGCGACGAAGAGCCGGCGGCGGCCGAAGGTGTCGCCGAGCCGCCCGCCGAGGACGAGCAGGACGGCGAAGGCGATGCCGTAGCCGGCGGCGACGAGTTCCAGCACCGCCGGTCCGGCGGCCAGGTCCTGGTCGATGGTGGGCAGGGCGACGTTCACGATGAAGAAGTCGAGCATCGGCAGGAAGGCCCCGAGCAGGACGGTGACCAGCCCGGCGGTGCCGAGGGCGGGGGTGTGCGGGGCGGTGGTGCTCGGGGCGGTGGTGCTCGGGGCGGTGGTGCGGGCGGTGCTGGGCGGGGCCGGGGCGACGGCGAGTCGTTGAGTCACGGGTCATACGATCCGCCGGTTCCCAGCCTGGTACCAGAGTGTGGTTATCCAGGTATGAGAAGTACCTGGCAACAGGCTGCGGCGTGCCGCATGCTGGGGAGCATGAGCCTGATGACCCCGGCCGCGCAAGCCCGCCCCGGCACCGCCGCGCCGCACCGCGCCACACCCGGCGAAGCCCGCCGGCACGACCTGGCGGCGTTCCTGCGCAGCCGCCGGGAGCGGATCGCGCCCGAGCAGGTGGGCCTGCCGCTGACCGGCCGCCGCCGCACCCCGGGGCTGCGCCGGGAGGAGGTGGCGCAGCTGGCCGCGGTGGGGGTGACCTGGTACACGTGGTTGGAGCAGGGGCGGGACATCCAGGTGTCCGCCCAGGTACTGGACGCGGTGGCGCGGGCGCTGCTGCTGGACCCGAGCGAGCGGGCGCACCTGTTCACCCTGGCCGGTGCGGACGATCCGGCGCCGGTGAAGGAGTGCCCCTCGGTGACGCCGAGCGTGCGGCTGGTGCTGGACCAGCTGGCGCCGTACCCGGCCGCCGCGGTCAACTCCCGCTACGACATCCTGGCGCACAACGTGCCGTACACCGCCATCGTCGGCGACCTCGGGGAGCTGCCCCCGGAGGAGCGGAACCTGATGTGGCTGGCGTTCACCCCCTCCCGCTTCCGCGACGTGCTGATCGACTACCGGACGGAGCGCCTCGGCATGGTGGCCCGGTTCCGCGCCGCGATGGCCGACCACTCCGCCGAGCCCGCCTGGAAGGCGCTGCTGGCCCGGCTGCGCAAGGCCTCGCCGGACTTCGAGGAGGAGTGGCAGCGGCACGAGGTGATGCGGCCGCGCAACGGGATCAAGCGCTTCCAGGTGCCGGGCGTGGGCCTGCTGCGCTGCGAGTACACCAACTTCTGGCTCGGCCCCCGGCTCGGGACGCGGCTGATCAGCTACACCCCGCTGGACGAGGAGACCCGCCTCCTGATGGACCGGCTGCCGACACGGCGCTAGGGCCTGTCCGGCGGATCTTGGCAGATCAGCGCGCGGCGTTGGGCGCCCGGCTGGGCGTGCGCCCGAGTCGGCCTCGTACTGGACGTACT
>NZ_JBHZCY010000176.1:0-15610 GCF_042786665.1 Kitasatospora sp. NPDC059146
GGACCGGGCCCGCACCGCGCTGGGCCGGCACCTCGACACCCACCCGTCCGCCGGCCGGATGCCTGCCGCCGACTACGCGGCCTGGGCCGAGCGGTTGGCCGCCGCCGAGGGGCTCGCCGACCACGACCGCTCGGTGCGCGAGCACGACGCCGTCGAGGAGATCCGGTACCGGCCCGAGGAGTCGGTGTTCGGCGGGCCGGAGGCGGTCCGCGCAGTGGAGCGGCACTTCACCCTCTCCAGCGACCTCGCCCTCGGGCTGCTCGCCGACGGGGCGACCGGGCCGCAGCGCGCGGGCTTCGGCGCGGACGCGCTGATCCTGGCGCTCGCGGTCTGGGAGCCCGACCGGGACCGGCTGGCCGCCGCGCTGCGCCCCCGCCCGGGCGGCGCGACCGATCCCGCGATGGCGGACCGGGTGGCCCGTGCCCGGCGGCAGGCGGACGGCCCGGTCACCGGCGACGGACCGAAGGACCGCTGGCTGCGCTCGGTGCGCGAGCTGCGGGCCGACCTGCTCGACCTGGACGCCCGCGGCCGGCTGCGGATCACCGCCCCCCACCCCACCGCCGTCCCGCCGCCCGGCTCCGCCGCGCCCGGGCGGCGCGCGGTGCTGGCCGTGCTGCTGCGCTGCGTCCACCTGCTGCACAACCGGCTCGGCCTCGACCACGGCGTCGAGCAGCGCATCCGGCGCCTCGTCGAGTCCGGGCTGGCCGCAGCCCCCTCCGGCGCCGGCCGCGCCGGCCCATCCACCGACCCCGCGAGGACCGGGTACCACCGTGACTGACACCCACTGGCGCAGCCTCCAGATCCGCTACTACCAGGACGACAAGGACGCGCTGCTGCTGGACGCCGTCCGCCCCCTGTTCGCCGAGCTCGCCGACGTGATCGAGCAGCCGTACTTCCAGCGCCACTGGCGGCGCGGCCCGCACGTGCGGCTCAACTTCCGTACCACGGACAGCGCTTGGCGCGGGACCGTGCAGCCGGCCGCCGAACAGCGGCTGGCCGCCTTCCTGCGGCGCAGCCCGTCCACCGCCGTCCTCGACGAGGCCCGGGAGACCGTGGGCCACGCCCGCAGGGCGGCACTGCTGGACGAGCGCGGCCCGCTGTCGCCGTGGTACCCCGACAACACCCTCCAGAGCGAGCCGTACGAGGACCGTCGGCACGTCCTGGGGAGCCCGCGGCTGGCCGAACTGCTGGACGAGGGCCACGCCGCGAGCAGCCGGCTCGCCCTCCCCGTCCTGGAGCACGTCCGCCGCACCGGCCACAGCCGGCTGCGGCCCGCGCTGTGGCTGATGTTCGCCTTCGCGCACACCAGCCTGCCGCCGGTGTCCCGGGGCTTCATGTCCTTCGCCTCGCACGCCGAGGGCTTCTTCGCCCAGTGCGCGGAACCGGACGACGTCCGGGCCGCCTTCGAGGCGCGGTTCCAGCAGCTGCGCGGCGAACTCGGCGACGACCTGGCCGCGGTGCTCGACACCCTGGACGGCACCGGACGGCTGCCCTTCGTCACCGAGTTCGCCGGGTACGTGCGGGACCGGAAGGCCGCCGCCCTGCCGCTGCTGGAGGGCGGCCTGATCGACCTGGACCACGCCGCCCGCACCCCCCTGCTCGCCGAGCCGCGACTCGGCGAACTGCTCGGCCTGCTGCTCGGCAACGCGTCGTACCGGAGCGAGGTGATGTCCACGACCTGGTTCCGCGGCCACCGGCTGGCGATCAACCAGCTGTACACCCACCTCGACCGGCTGGGCCTCTCGATGACCCAGCGCTTCCTGCTCTGCTACCTGACGGCCCGCACCGTCGAGGACACCTTCGGGGTCAGCGCGCTGGAGCGGGCCCGCGCCTACGCCGAGCTCCACCCCGCCGGAGCCGCCCCCGCCGAGCTCCACCCCGCCGGAGCCGTCCCCGCCACCACCGACCCGCAGAGGAGCTGAGCCGGATGCGACCCAGACTCAACGACGACGTCCGCTGCGTGCCGGTCCCCGAGGGCGCCTACCTGCACGCCGGCCACCGCTCCTGGGTCCTGCCCGGGGCACAGGCGTACGAGTGGCTGCGACGGCTGACCCCGCACCTGACCGGCCGGCACACCCTGGACGAACTGACCGCCCCGCTCCCGGCGGACAAGCAGGGCGCCGTACGGGACCTCGTGCTGCGCCTGCACCGGCTCGGCTTCGTCAAGGACGCCCGGGAGGACCGGCCGCACGGCCTCGCCGAGCACGAACTGCGCGAGTACGCACCGGAGATCGCGTTCCTGCGGCACGCGCTGGACTCCGCCGAGCACCGCTTCCAGCGCTACCGGGACACCCGGGTGCGACTGATCGCCGACGGGCCGCTCCGGGAGGCGGCGCTGCGCGCGCTGCTGCGGACCGGGTGCCGCGACGTCGAAGTGGTCGCCGAACCGGCCGCGTTCACCGCACTGGACCGGTTCGCGTCGGCGCAGCGACGGGACCAGGACCAGCGGGTGCACCTGACGGACGGGTCGGACCTGCCGGACCGGTCGGACCGGTCGGAGCGGCCGGAGCTGACGGAGCGGCCGCGGGTCGGGGCCGTGCTGGAGGTCCGGACGGCGCACGAGGGGTTCGGGGCCGCCCGCCGGGCGCTCCTCGCGACCGCGGAGCACTGCGCCGCCGCCGGCCTGACCCCGGCCCAACTGCTGCTCGGCGGCGCCGAGGCCTGGTTCGGTCCGGCCGACGCCGGGGCCGCCGCATCCGGCTGGCGCCGGCTGCTGCCGCCGCGCGACGGAGAACGCGAGGCGCCGCTGGGCGGCGCCGTCCCGGGCCTGCTCGCGCACCGGCTGGTGCTCGGGCTGTTCCGCGCCCTGACCGGCCTGGACGACCTGCCGCCCGCCCCCGGGACCTCCGCCGCCCCCACCCTGGCCCGCACCGACCTGCACACCCTGGCCGGCTCCCGGCACCTGGTCCTGCCCCACCCGGCGGCCCCGACCAGCGGTGCGGCGACGCCGTCCGCCGACGCTCATGCCGCTGCCGCTGCCGCTGCCGACGCCGTTGCCGACGCCGACCTGCTGGTCCGCGCGGCGCGCGTCGTCGACGCCCGGACCGGCCTGCTCGGCGCGGTGGACGAGGCCGACTTCACCCAGTCCCCGCTCTGGGTCTGCCGGGCCGTCCCGCACGGCTACCGGGGCGAGCCGCTGGACGTACCGGCCATCGGCTCGGGCCTCGAACGGGACGAGGCGCGGGCCACCGCCGTGCTGGCCGGTCTGGCGGCCTACGCCGCGGACGCGACCGCCGGCCGGGCCGCGGACGAGGGCCGGACCACCCTCCAGGGCGTGGACCTGGCCGACGGCCGGCCCGTCCCCGTCCCGGTGCCGACCGCGTTCCCGGACCGCACCGCCGGGCAGCGGCTGCGCGGCACGGCCGGCGGCCGCTCGCCCGAGGAGGCGCACTGGCTCGGCCTCGCCGACCAGGTCGAGGCCCTGCTGGCCCGGGCGCCCGGCGCCGCCCGGGCCGGGGCCACCGCACTCGATCCGGCGGACTTCGCCGCCGACCCCCGCACCGGCCACCTGCTGCGGCTGCTCGGCACGGTCGGCGAGCCCGCCCTGTACGACCTCACCGCGGTGACCGGCGTGCCGGCCTGCGCCACCCGGCTGGGCACCGGGACCGTCGCCGCCGCCGGACGGGACCTGGCCGAGGCGGTCGCCCGCTCCGCCGAACGCGCGCTGCTGGCCTGGCAGTCCAGCACGGAGGACCAGCCCGGGTACCGGCCCGAGCCGGTTCCGCCGGTTGCCGTGCCCGTGCCCGCGGTCGCGGTCGCCGTGCCCGAGCCCGCGGCCACGCACATGGCCGCCGCCCCGGACCCCGACCTGGCGGCGCTGGCCGCGGCGCTGCGGACCACCACGGGTCTGCGGGCCGTCGCCGTCCCGCTGGACCTCGACCCGCAGGCGACCGCCGTCCTGCCCGACCTCACCCGGGTGGTGCTGCTCCCGTGACCGACCTCCGCACACCCGCCCGCGGCGCGGTCACCGTCGCGCTGCTCGGCTCGCCCTGGCTCGCCGCCGCCCCCGACCGGCGGACCGTCACTGCCGACGACCCGGCGCAGCCCGGCCCGGACCTCCCGGACCTCCCGGATCTCCCGGAGGTCGCGGACGTCCTGGTCGTCACCACCGCCGGCCCCGGCGACCTCGAACCGCTGCGCCGGGGCCGCGCCTGGGCGGCCGCGCACCGCCGCCCCTGGCTGCCGGTCCGGCTGCTCGCCGGACAGGTGGTCCTCGGGCCCGCCGGCCTCCCCGGCCGCCCCGGCTGCCCGGGCTGCGCCGAGCTGCGCGAGCGCGACAACAGCGCGGAGCCGGCCCACCGTGAGCTGCTCCCGCCCGACCTGCCGGCGCTGCGGACCAACCCGCTGCTGCTCGACGCCGTCCGAGGCCTCGTCAGCGAGGAGACGGCCCGGCTCGCCGCCTTCGCCGGTCCCACCGCCGGCCCGCTCCCGCCCCGCACCGTCGACGCGGTGCTGCGGGTGGCGGCGGACACCGGCGAGACCTCCCGCAGCACCCTGCTGCCGCACCCGTACTGCCCGGACTGCGGCGCCCTGCCGGCCGACAGCGCGGCGGCGGCCGTCCTCGCGCTGCCGCCCGCGCCGAAGCTCCACCCGGACGTGCCCCGTACCGCCCAGCCGGACCCGGAGGTCCTCGCGGACCGCTACGTCGACCCGGTCACCGGCGTGATCGCCTCGGTGGACACCTGGTCCACCCCCGCCGCCCTGTGCGCCACCGCCCGGACGGCCCCCTCCCGGGCCGTCCACGCCAGCGCCAACGGCTACGGTCACGCCACCGACCTCGGCTCCACCCGGCTCGCCGCCGTCCTGGAGGCCCTGGAGCGGCTGGGCGGCGAGGCCCCGCGAGGCCGGCGCACCACCGTCACGGCCCGGTTCCGCGACATCGCGGACCACGCCGTGGACCCCCAGGGGCTCGGCCTGCACCACCCCGAGCAGCACGGCCTCCCCGGCTTCCCGTTCGCGCCGTACACCCCCGACCGGGAACTGCGCTGGGTGTGGGGGTACTCCTTCGCCCGGGGCCTGCCCGTCCTGGTGCCCGAGAGCTACGCCTACTACAACCGCGGCCACCTCGACGACTCCTTCGTGTTCGAGACGTCCAACGGCTGCGCCCTCGGCAACAGCCCGGCCGAGGCGGTGCTGCACGGGCTGCTGGAGGTCGCCGAGCGGGACGCCTTCCTGCTCACCTGGTACGCCCGGCTGCCCGTCCCCGAGGTCGACCTGGCCTCGGCCGCCGACCGCCGGATCCCGCTGCTCGCCGAGCTCGCCCGGCACCGGCTCGGCTACCGGCTGCGCGCGTTCGCCACCACCACCGAGCACCGGGTGCCCGCGTTCTGGGTCCTGGCCGAGGCCGACCCCGCCGCCGGATCCGCCACGCCGCGCGGGCTGGACCTGCTCTGCGGCGCCGGCACCGCGCTGACGGCCGAACGGGCCCTGCTGCGCAGCCTCTCCGAGCTCACCGGCTTCCTGTCCGGCGCCGACCGCCGGCACGACCCGGACCGGGCGGCCCGGATGCTGGCGGACCCGGCCGAGGTGCGGACGATGGACGACCACGCCACCCTGTACGGCCACCCGGCCGCCCGGGAACGGCTGGGCTTCCTCGGCGCCGGCGCGCCGCCCGTGCCGCTGGCCGCCGTGGCCGCCGGCACCCCCTGGCCGGAGCACCGGGACCTGATCGGGGACCTCACCGAACTGGTCGGCCGGTTCACCGGCACCGGCCTGGACGTGGTGGTGGTCGACCAGACCTCGGCCGAACACCGGGCCGGCGGGCTGGCCTGCGTCAAGGTGCTGGTCCCCGGCACGCTGCCGATGACCTTCGGGCACCGGTTCCGGCGCACCCACGGGCTGCCACGGCTGCTGACGGTGCCCCGGCTGCTGGGCCACCGCGACCGGGACCTCACCCCGGCGGAGCTCAACCCGGACCCGCACCCGTTCCCCTGAACCGCCGCGACCGATCCGCCCCGTGCAACCGATCCGCCACGGGCGACCGATCCGCCCCACGCAACCGGCCGAGACCGGACCGCCACGACATTCCGCAGAGGTCACCCGTGTCACCCAGCGCTCCTCCCACCGACCCGGCACCGGGAGCGGCGGCCCGTGCCTACCTGCCGTACGGCCGCCACCCCGGACCGCTCCCGCAGTCCCCGGGCCCGCTCCCGCCCGCACACCTCGTCCACGCCGACCGCCCCACCGTGCCGCTGCCGTGGGAACCGGCGGACGGCGCCCACGACTGGCCGGCCGTCCTGGGCACGCTGATGCGCGAACTGCTCGGCCGGACCAGGGCGAACTGGATGTACCCGGTGGACCCGGCGACGGGCACCGCGCTCGCCGCCCCGCCCGGCCAGGGCGACTGCCGCCCCGCGCCGAGCGGCGGCGCCCGCTACCCGATCGAGGCGTACCTCGCGCTCGGCGCGGCCCCCGGCCTGCCGGCGGCGGTGTACCACTACGACGGCGTCGGGCACCGGCTGGTCGCCGTCCGCCCGGGGGACCATCGCAGGGCCCTGGCGCCGGGCACCGGCGAGGCGCCCGACCTGGTCCTCGTCCTCACGACGGTGTTCTGGCGCAGCGCCGTGAAGTACCGGGAGTTCGGCTACCGGCTGCAACAGCAGGAGACCGGGGTGCTGCTCGCCCAGGCCCAGGCGGTCGCCGAGGCGCTGGGCGCGGCCGTCGGGGTGCGGCTGCGCCAGGACGACCGGCCGGTCGACGCGCTGCTCGGCCTCGACCCCTACGGGCAGAGCGTGACGGCCGTCCTGACGCTCCGCCACCCGGCCGCACCGGCGGCCGGCCCGGGCCCCGGCGAGCCGCCGTCGCTGCCGTCGGTGCCGGCCGTACCGGTGACACCGCCGACCTCCATCCTGGGGCTGCTGCCCTACACCGCCGCCGTGCACGGGGCCTCGCTGACCGAACGGCCGGACGCGGTCCAGCCCGCCCGGCCGCTGCCCGCGCCCGTGTCCGCGCCCGGGGCGGCGATCCGGCTGCCCGACGCGGCCCCCCTGGGCTCGGCCGGCCTCCGCGCGGGGGTCGCGCGGCGCGCCTCGGCGAGCAACGGGTTCCTGCCGGTGCCGATGGACCGGCGGGCGCTGGCGACGCTGCTCGGCGCCGCGGCCGCCGGGTACCCCGGGGACCTCGCCGGGGTCGCGACGGCACCCGCTGCGGTCGCGCTGTGCTGCGTGGTCCGCGACGTCACCGGCCTCGCCGCGGGCTGCTACGCCTACCGCGACGGGGAGTTGGCCCCGCTGCCCGTCCCGCCCGGCGCACCGGGCCGGATCGCCGCCGGGCTGGCCGCGCCGCCGACCCGGCTGGACTACCTGGAGGCGCCCCTGACGGTCCTGCCGGTCGCCGCCCTGGAGGCGGGCATCGACGCGTACGGCGACCGCTGGTACCGCCTGGCCCACATCGAGGCCGGGCTGGCCCTGCAACGCGCCGCCCTCGCGGCGGCCGCCCTCGGCCTGTCCGCCCGGATCCGCTCCGACGCCTCCTGCGCCGCCACCGACGAGGCCCTCGGCCTCCCCACCGCCGGGCTGACCAGCCTCAGCGCCCTCCACATCGGCACCCCCCGCCCCGGCCCGACACTCGGCTTCCCGGTCTAGAAGAGGAGCTCCGACGTCGGGTCCGAGCGAGAGCGAGCCGGCACCGGAGCCGGGCAGCGTCACCTTCGCGGTGCCGTACGACCTGGCCGCCGAGCAGGTCGTCCTCGGCGCGATGCCGCGCTCCAAGGACTGCCGACCCGACGCCCCTAACAGCCGGTCGTAGGCCTGTTCTGACGGGTCACCTCCGCGCGGGCGGAGCGGACTCGGGCTATCGGCGCGTACCGCCAAACTCCGTCGGGTCGTGAGCCTCGCCCCGGCCGGTCGGGCTATAGGCATCACGGTGCACGTCTGTCAGACTTCGGGCCGGACACTGCCAGACGTCGTCCGGATCAGATGTCCGATGTGGTCACGGGCGAGGGGGCTGGAGTGGAGCCGGTGCTCATCCTTATCATCGGGCTGATTCTACTGCTGGCCCTGGCCCGACCGATCCGGGTGATCCCGCAGGCCCGCGCCGCGATCGTGGTGCGTTTCGGCCGCTACAAGCGCACTCTCAACGCAGGCCTGAACGTCGTCATCCCGTTCATCGAACGCGTCCGCGCCCGGATCGACCTGCGCGAACAGGTCGTGCCGTTCCCGCCGCAGCCGGTGATCACCCGGGACAACCTGGTCGTCGACATCGACACGGTGGTCCACTACAAGGTCACCGACCCGCGCGCCGCCACCTACGAGGTTGCCGACTACGCCGAGGCGATCGAGCAGTTGACCGACACCACGCTGCGCAACATCATCGGCTCGATGGACCTCGAATCCATCCTGACCTCCCGTGAGGTCATCAACGCCGGTCTGCGCAGCGTCCTGGACGAGGCCACCGGCAAGTGGGGCGTCCGGGTCAACCGCGCCGAGCTCAGGACGATCAAGCCGCCGGCCTCCATCCAGGACGCGATGGAGAAGCAGACGCGCGCCGAGCGGGACAAGCGCGCGGCGATCCTCACCGCCGAGGGCCAGCGCCAGGCGCAGATCCTCAAGGCCGAGGGTGAGAAGCAGGCTGAGGTGCTCAAGGCCGAGGGCGAGGCCCAGGCCGCGGTGCTGCGCGCCGACACAGGGGCGGCTGCGGGGGTCGCCGCCGCGGTGGACAGTGGAGCACCGGCCGCTCCACCGCCGCCCTTGCAGGCATCGCTCGGGCCATGCCATCAACCGTTGAGGGGGGACGACCCGCGCAGTATCGGCCGCTATCAGCTGACTGCCCGGCTCGGCGAGGGCGGTATGGGGACGGTCTTCCTCGCGCGCTCTGCCGGGGAGCGCCTGGTCGCGGTCAAGGTCATCAGGCCGGAGCTTGCCGCGGACGCCGAGTTCCGCCGGCGGTTCGGCCGTGAGATCGAGGCCGTGCGCCGGGTCGGTGGATTCCACACCGCGCCGGTGGTCGCTGCCGACCCGCAAGGTGATCCGCCCTGGCTGATCACCGAGTACATCCCCGGCCTGCCGCTGCACGAAGTCCTGAAGCACTACGGTGCGTTGCCGAGCCGGAGCCTGCACACCTTGGCCGTCGGTGTTGCCGAGGCGCTCGAGGGGATCCACGCCTGCAACATCGTCCATCGCGACCTCAAGCCGAGCAACATCATCATCTCCGGAACCGGGCCTCGCGTCATCGACTTCGGCATCGCCCGGGCACTCGACGACACCATGCTCACCCGTTCCGGCCAGCTGATCGGCACGCGGGGATTCCTGGCCCCGGAGCAGTACATCGGAGGGCCGGTCACGTTCGCCACGGACGTCTACGCCTTCGGCATGGTGCTGTGCCATGCCGGAGGGGCGGTGCCGGTAGATGAGAGTGAGGACCTGGAGTCCGTCCTCGGTCTGCTGCCGGCCCAACTGGCCGATCTGGTCGTCCGCTGTCTCGACCATGACCCCCACCGCCGTCCGACACCCACTCAGATCGTCGAGGGCCTCTCCCGAAACCGCCCGGCCGCCGGGGACTGGTTGCCGCTTCCGGTGCGGACGATGGTCGACCTGCTCAGCGCGTCCACCAGCTAGGGGCTTCTCACACGGCCTACGGCCTGCACCCGAAAGGGGGCTCATTCTGGGCTCGTCGGGGCTTGTGCTGTCCGAAGGCGAGGGGCGACGCGGTGCCCAGGAGGTCCGCGAGCGTCAGCCAGAGCGATTCGCGGCCGAGCTGGGGGCAAGTACCCCGGGTTCGTCGGGGTGGATGCGGACCTGGGCGACGGCGAGGTTGACGATGCGGTCGGTGCTCTGGCCGAACTGCAGGACGAGGCAGCCGGCGACGCGGTCCGCGATCGGCAGGCTCTCGTCGGTCCCCAGCCTGAGACGTGGTCGGCGAGAAGCCGGGAGGCCTGGCCGGGCCACGGTGCGATGCCAGCGGTCTAGAACTGCTACTGGTTGAGCTTGAGCTCACCGGAGACCAGTACCTCCTGCTACTCGCCAGACACAAGACCTTCGAGCGGGCGGGGTGGACCCGCGGCTGCGGAACCTGTTGATCCCGGTCTTCGGGTCACCCCCGCACCGGCGGAATGGACCTGACGGGGGAGGTCGAGCTGCCGCGGACGTTCGGGTCACCTCCGCACGAGCGGAGCGGATGGGACGATCATCGTCCAGATGGTGCGCTTCGATGTCACGAAGGCAACCGACGTCGGCACCGAGATCACCCCAGCCGCCGAGGTCGAGCTCGTCCTTCATCCCGACGTGGAACACACCCTCGGGCGGGCGGAGCAGACCTCTCGGTCACCGGTTTGGTCCCGACGATCATCGGGTCACCTCCTCACAAGCGGAACGAGCCGCCAGGGCGCGATGAGGACGCTGGCCCGGGATCCGGGACGGGTCGTCTCTGCAAGGGCGAACCGGACAGCGTGGTCGGACTGCTGCTGGCCGGCTACACGGAGGCGACCTCCACACCGGCGGAGCGGACCTGAAGACGACGGTGGCAGTGGCCTCGATCCACGGGTCACCTCCGCACGGGCGGAGCAGACGACGGGGTGAACCTCCTTCTCAGCGGGCGGAGCGGACCTGGGGTATCAGGCCTCGGGGCGACCCCCGCGAAGGCGGGGCCGATCTCGACGAGGACGCGCCGAACAGCCTCCCGAAGGGGCCACCTCCGTACGGGCGGAGTGGACCTCTGCTGGTACCCCGCCCGAGTTCGGTGGACCGGGTCACCCCGCGCGACGGAGCGTATTAGACCTTCCCGAGGCCAGTGCACTTGCTCAACGGGTCACCTCCGCTGGGCGGAGCCGACGCACTGGGACGGTGACCCGGACCAGTTCAAGGCGGGTCACCTCCGCGCGGGCGGAGCGGACACCCGCCTCGTAGACGCCCTGTACCAGGGCGACGGGGCACCTCCGCACGGACGGAGCGGACGCGGACCCGAGGATCTCGCCGGTGGTGTAGTGCGGGGCACCTCCGCGCGGGCGGAGCGGACGCGCTGGAGCTGCCGGAGCACACCGTGCTCACCGGGCCACCTCCGCGCGGGCGGAGCGGACGCGCTGGAGCTGCCGGAGCACACCGTGCTCACCGGGCCACCTCCGCGCGGGCGGAGCGGACGGGCGGTGGTACGCGACTCAGAGAGCGGACGCCGGGGCCACCCCCGCGTGGGCGGAGCAGACAAGCGCTCGATGAGGCCGGCGGTTGAGGGCAGCGGGGCACCTCCGCGCAGGCGGAGCGGACCTCGGGAGGCTCCTCGTGACCAACCGCCGCGACGGGTCACCTCCGCGCGGGCGGAGCGAACTCGGCTGGCACCCCGCCCGAGTTCGGTGGACCGGGTCACCCCGCGCGACGGAGAGTATTAGACCTTTCCGAGACCAGTGGACTTGCTCAACGGGCCACCTCCGCACGGGCAGAGCGGACTCGAACTCCTCGCCCCCGACCTTGCCAATCGTCGGCTCACCTCCGCGCGGGCGGAACGGACGTCTTCGCCGCGAAGCCCCGGCTGATAGACACCGGGGCACCTCCGCGCGGGCGGAGCGGACTCCACCCCGGCCGAGCCGAACCGGGCGGGGCGGGGCGGGGAACCTCCGCGCGGGCGGAGCGGATCGCTGGCCGATCTCGAACAGGGTGTCGCCCGACGGGGCACCTCCGCTCTGGCGGAACAGCCGAAGTCCTCTCCGGCCTGCGCGACTCCCTCGGCGGGTCGCCTCCGCACACCAACGACAGCACCGCCGGCACTGAGACGCCTCCGCGCAGGCGGAGCGGACGTGCAGTCAGAGGCCGCCAGCCACCTCCTGGACGGGTCACCTCCGCGCGGGCGGAGCGGACGGCCGGGCGTGGGACTCGATCTGCGAGTACTCCGGGGCACCTCCGCGCTGGCGGAGCGGACCGGTCGGAGATCAGGAACCTGTTCCCGACGACTGGGTCACCTCCGCGTTGGCGGAGAGGACGTTCAGCCCAGCTCAGAGCCGGTTGCGGCGGGTGGGTCACCTCCGCACGGACGCAGCGGACCCGGTCCGCAGGATCCGGACCGGGTCGTCGTCCGGGCCACCTCCGCATTGGCGGAACGGAGGCACACACCGGGGCACCTCCGCACGGGCGGAACGGCCACCCGAAGCTACATGGTGCTTCGGTCCCTGGTCGGGGCACCTCCGCGCGGGCGGAGCGGACGCCTGGACGTCGGGGTCGACGTAGGCGTTCATCGGGGCACCTCCGACTGCGACCTGACCGGGGCTGGTCTCGACCAGCCCGGGGCACCTCCGCCCGGGCGGAGCGGACGAGATCCCGAAGCACACCGCCATCGCGCTCTACGGGTCACCTCCGCACGGGCGGAGCGGACACGTGCTGGACGATGAACGAGCGGTCCGGCCTCGGGCCACCTCCGCACAGGCAGATTGGACTGGCTCGCCGCTGCAGCACTGCTGGTCAAGGGCGGGTCACCTCCGCGCGGGCGGAGCGGAGCAGATCCCTGTGGTGCTGCCTGGCCTGCTGTACGGGTCACCTCCGCGCTGGCGGAACGGACGTCTTCGCCGCGAAGCCCCGGCTGATAGACACCGGGGCACCTCCGCGCGGGCGGAGCAGACCGTCCCGTGGCGGTAGCGCCCGGTCGAGATCCCGGGGCACCTCCGCGCGGGCGGAGCGGACTCCACCCCGGCCGAGCCGAACCGGGCGGGGCGGGGAACCTCCGCGCGGGCGGAGCGGATCGCTGGCCGATCTCGAACAGGGTGTCGCCCGACGGGGCACCTCCGCTCTGGCGGAACAGTCGAAGTCCTCTCCGGCCTGCGAGACTCCCTCGGCGGGTCGCCTCCGCACACCTCACACAGGGCAACGACAGCACCGCCGGCACGGAGACGCCTCCGCGCAGGCGGAGCGGACCGGTCGGAGATCAGGAACCTGTTCCCGACGACTGGGTCACCTCCGCGCGGGCGGAGCGGACCCGCGCTTGGTGAAGGCGACCGGGATACCGTCCGGGTCACCTCCGCGCGGGCGGAGCGGACGGCCTGGACGTTGGCGGCGCGGACCGCGAGCACCGGGGCACCTCCGCACGGGAGGAGCGGACGTGCTGGCGCTCGGGACCAACACCCTGCGCCACGGGGCACCTCCGCACGGGCGGAGCGGACGTGGCCTGGTGGGGATCGATCGCGTTCGTCTGCGGGGCACCTCCGCACGGGCGGAGCGGACCTCGAAGACCTCGTCACCACCGACGCCAGCCTCGGGGCACCTCCGCACGGGCGGAGCGGACCCTTCGCGACCTGCGGCGCATCGCGGCCTTTGCCATTTGTTGACCGTGATGGTGAGGCTGGGTTGTGCTGTTGTGGTGTCAAGGAGCGCTCGCTGCCCATGGTGCCACGGCTCGCGGACAGCACCGCGGTGAACGAGCTGCCCAGGAGCTCACACCGTGCAGGAGGCACGCCTGCACGCGGGCGCAGCGGACGCGCTGGCGAACACCTGGCGCAACCTCAAAGCCGGTCCACCTCCACGCGGGCGGAGCGGACTCCTCGGACGTGAGGTCTCGCCCTTCGCCCTCCGGGTCACCTCCGCGCGGGCGGAGCTGACGTGACCGTGCCCTCGCTGATCAGCGTCACGATCGGGGCACCTCCGCACGGGCGGAGCGGACGCGGACGGACGGCTGCGTGACCTGCGCGGCCGCGGGTCACCTCCGCGCGGGCGGAGCGGACCTGGAGACGACGGTGGCAGTGGCTTCGATCCACGGGTCACCTCCACGAACCCACAGATCACCGGGAACCTAGTCGACGGGGACAAAGGCCAGGTGGTTCACCCTGTACAGATCGCGCATGAAGTGTACAGTTTAGTACATGAGTGACACCCTGCCGATCACGGAGGCCCGGGCCTGCCTCGGGACGCTGGTCCGACGTGCCTCCCACGCCCGCGAACGCATCACCATCACCGACCACGGCCAGCCCGCCGCAGTCCTCATCAACCCCCAGGAACTGGCCGACCTCGAGGACGCCCTCGCCCTGGCCCAGTACCGGGCCCGGCAGGCCGCCGGCGAGACCACCGCCGTACCGCACGAGCAGGTCCGCGCCCAGCTCGGCCTGGGACCCGCCGCTTGAACCACACGATCATCTGGGACGAGCCGGCCATCAACGCAGCCGCCCGCTTCCTCAAGGACGACCCCGACGGCCTGCGCCAGGTCATGGACGCCGTGGACCTGCTCGCCGACACCCCCCGCCCGCAGGGCAGCGCGGAGTACGGCTCGCTCGACCTGCGCCGGATGCACGTCGGCCGCTACCGCGTCATGTACGAAATCACCGAGGCCACCGTCACCATCGTCGTGATCCACCTCGGCCGAACAGGCTGACCACCCGCACAAGCGGACCAGACCTGAAGCCGAACGTGCCCCAGGGAATCGACCACCTCCGCGCTGGCGGAGCGGACCAGGGGGACCAACCCGTGCTCACCGTCACCGACGGGCCACCTCCGCGTGGGCGGAGCGGACTCGTGGGCGCCCGCCAGGAAGCCGGCGTTGTGCGGGCCACCTCCGCGTGGGCGGAGCGGACAGGCCGGACGCCGGACCACCCATCGCGCGAATCGGGCCACCCCCGCGCAGGCAGGGCTGATGTACGAGCCACCGTCCAGGGTGACCGCCGCGGGGGGCCACCCCCGCGCAGGCGGGGCTGATCGGGGGGCACAGAATCTCGATATAGCGACGCTTGGGCCACCCCCGCGCAGGCGGGGCTGATACTTTCTGATCTGCAGTTACAGACCTGAGGATATGTCAGTGCCGTCAGTTCGATTCCCGCTCGAAGGATAGGTCGCCTCCGCACGGGCAGAGCAGACAAGGGCTACGTGCTGACCACCGTCGAGGAGTACGGGTCACCTCCGCACGGGCGGAGCAGACGCGCTCGTGTACTGGTGCGGTCGGCCGAGGAGCGGGTCACCTCCGCGCTGGCGGAACAGCCGAAGTCCTCTCCGGCCTGCGCGACTCCCTCGGCGGGTCGCCTCCGCACACCTCACAGAGGGCGACGACAGCACCGCTGGCACTGAGACGCCTCCGCGCAGGCGGAGCGGATTCATTGCGTTCAACCTCGCCGATTCCAGTCTCGGGTCACCTCCGCGTATGCGGAGCGGACGTCAGCTGAGTGAGGAATCGGGCGAACTCGGTCGGGTCACCTCCGCGCTGGCGGAGCGGACTGGCTCGTCAGGCCCTGGACGTAGAGCAGCTGCGGGCCACCTCCGCGCGGGCGGAGCGGACGAGGACTACCGGCTGTGGCGGGACGAACTGCACGGGTCACCTCCGCACGGGCGGAGCGGACGCCCTCCGGCGCACCGGCCGGTCAGCGGCCGGCGGGTCACATCCGCGCTGGCGGAGCGGACGATCGGCACCAGACCGTGGCGCTCGGCGGCGCCGGGGCACCTCCGCGTGGGCGGAGCGGACAAGGGCCAGGCTCGGAAGCGCCACCGGACGCTCGGGGCACCTCCGCGCGGGCGGAGCGGACGGAGCGCACCTCGGTGTCGCGGGCCAGCTCGGCGGGGCACCTCCGCGCGGGCGGAGCGGACGGAGCGCACCTCGGTGTCGCGGGCCAGCTCGGCGGGGCACCTCCGCGCGGGCGGAGCGGACGCCCTTTTCATGCTCGATCCCTACGCGGTCAGCGGGGCACCTTCGCGCGGGCGGAGCGGACGCCCGTATCATG
>NZ_JBHZCY010000177.1:0-15579 GCF_042786665.1 Kitasatospora sp. NPDC059146
GGGTGGTGGCGGGTGCCGGCGACCACCGCGACGGACCGCGGCAGCAGCTCGGCGAGGCCGGCGAGGTCCCGGGGGCCGCCGGGCTCCACCGGGACGGGCGCGGTCGGCTCGGAACGCCCGCGCAGGTGGCGGCCGGTGACGCTGTCCGGGTGTTCGGCGAGCGCCTCCGGGGGCCCGCAGTGGATGACCTGCCCGCCCTCGGCGCCGGAGCCCGGTCCGAGGTCGACCACCCAGTCGGAGATCGCCAGGACGCGCAGGTTGTGCTCGATCGCGATGACGGTGTTGCCGGTGGAGATGAGCCGGTCGAACAGGGCCAGCAGGTGCCGGATGTCCGCGGGGTGCAGGCCGCGGGTCGGTTCGTCGAAGATGAAGAGGGTGCCGCTGCGGCGCTGCTTGAGCAGCTCGCCGGCGAGGTTCAGCCGCTGGGCCTCGCCGCCGGAGAGCACGGTCGTCGAGCACCCCAGCTGGAGGTAGCCGAGCCCGAACTCGGCGAGGACGGTGAGGGCCCGGACGATCTTGGCGTGGGCCTGGGGGTCGAACCAGCCGACGGCGTCCTCGACGGTCATGGCGAGGACGTCGTGGATGGTGGCGCCGTTGAGCCGGACGGCGAGGACGTGCTCCTGGAACTTCCGGCCGTCGCACTCGGGGCAGACCACGGACTCGCTCTTGAAGAGGGTCAGGTCGATCTCGGCGAGCCCCAGGCCCTTGCAGGCCTCGCACCGGCCGCCGGCCACGTTGGTGCTGAACTCCGCCCGCCCGAGGCCGAGTTCGACCGCGTCCGGGCTGGCGGCGAAGGCGTCCCGGAGGTGGTCGCCGATGCCGATGTAGGTGGCGAGGGTGCTCCGGCTGGAGCGTCCGATGGCCCGCTGCTCGACGTGGATGACGTCGGTCAGGGCGCCGGCCCCGGTGACCACGGCGCCGTCCGCGCCCCGGGCGACGGCCCGGGCGACGCTGTCGTGCAGGCCCGCCACCAGCGAGCTCTTCCCGGCCCCGGACACCCCGGAGACGCAGGTCAGCGCGGTGAGCGGCAGTCGGACGGCCTGGTTGCGGACGTTGTTGCGGGAGATGTCGCGGACCTCCAGCCACGGGGTGCCGGCGGTGTCGACCCGGCGCCGGGTGGGCGGGTCCTCCAGCAGCGCGGCGGCCGTCGGCGAGCCCTCGGTGCGGAGCACCTCCGCGAAGGGGCCCTCGACCACGACCTGCCCGCCCCGGGAACCGGCGCCCGGGCCGAGCTCCACGATCCAGTCCGCGGCCCGGATCACCGATTCGTCGTGCTCGATGACGATGACGGTGTTCCCGAGGTCCCGCAGCCGGCGCAGCGAGGCGATGATCCGGCCGGTCTCGCTCTCGTGCAGTCCGGCGGTCGGCTCGTCCAGGACGTACATGACGCCGGTGAGGTCGCTGGCGAGGTGCTGGGCGAGCAGCAGCCGCTGGAGCTCGCCGCCGGAGAGGGTGGGCACCGGCCGCCGCAGCTGGAGGTGGCCCAGGCCGACCTCCTCGATGTTCTCGCTCTGCCGGATGATCGACGCGGCGAGTTCGCGGACCTGCGGCGGCAGGGCGCCGGAGGCCAGCGCCTCGCGCAACCGGACGACGGAGTCGCCGAGTTCGTCGCTCTGGAAGGCGTGGAAGGTGTGGCCGGCCACGGTCGCCCGGAGCGACTCGGGCCGCAGTCGCCCGCCGCCGCAGTCGGGACAGGTCTCCTTCGCCAGGTAGTTGGAGAAGGCGCCCCGCCGGGCCGCGGTCGAGGCGTTCTTGTAGGCGCGCTCGGCGAAGCCGAGGATGCCCTCGAAGCGGACGTCGTTGGTGACCTTGCGGATCTTGATGGTGTAGACGGTGTCCGAGCCGTGCAGCACCCGCTCGACCTGCTCCGGCTTGAGCTCGGCGAAGGGCGTGTCGAGGTCCAGGCCGATGTCCGCGGCCATCGTCTCGAAGGCCTTGCGCACATTGGGGATCGCGAAGGTCCCCGGGTCGGCGCCGTCCCAGATCTCGGTGAGCGTCTTCGAGGGGTCGGGGACGATCCGCTCCAGCGAGAACCCGATCAGCTCGCCCACCCCGTCGCAGCGCAGGCACTTGCCCTCGCGCCGGTTGGCGCTGAAGTGCTTCGCGGAGTGCGGTTCGGCGAAGCAGCCGCAGGTCCCGCAGCGCAGGTCCGGGCCGGTCGGGCCGAAGCAGACCGGGCAGACGGGCCTGGAGCCGGCGCCGAACAGCAGCCGGTACAGCCCGTCCAGGCCGGTCAGCGTCCCGACCGTCGAGCGCGGGTTGGAGTGGCCGCCGTCGCGCTGGCGCAGCGCCACCGGCGGCTGGGTCCCGGCGATCCGGTCGAACTGGTAGTCACCGTCCCCCAGGTCCAGGGACTTGCTCGACAGGGCGCCCAGGTAGAGCGACTTCGAGTGCTCGAAGAGGGTGTCCATGATGAGCGAGGACTTGCCCGACCCCGAGACGCCGGCGGCGACGATGAGCTTCCCCTTGGGGAGGCGGACGTCGACCGACTTGAGGTTGTGGGTCGTGACGCCCTCAAGGACGATGCTGTCAGGACTCACTGCCGCCCCCGTTCGATCAGGTCGCGGACCTGGCCCTCGCAGGCCGCGAGGTCCGGGTAGGTGGAGTGGAGCACCGCGCGGACCCGGGCCGGGTCGCCGCGGTTCCAGGACTCGTAGAGCTCCTGGCGGGTGCCGAAGCGGTCGATGACCAGGTCGGCGGCGAGCCGGAAGATCCGGGACTTCTCGTCCGGGCCGATGTCCCGCCCGCCCATGTACGCGTCCAGCGCGCCGCGCAGTTCGGGGGCCGCCAGATCGCCCTCGAAGGGCTGCATGATCAGTCCCGAGGCGCCGATCTGCCGCACGATCGCCGACGCCCGGGTGGAGAAGTCCCCCGCGACCGCGTCGAGCGCGGCCGTGGAGCCGGGGGCGAGCAGGCCGGAGGAGGTGACCGCGCTCTCGGCGTCCACGGCGGCCAGTCCCAGTCGCACCAGCTCGACGTAGGAGGTCAACTCGCCCAGCATGGCGCCCACTTCGCGGAAGCGGTCGACGCCGATCGAGCGCGCCAGCAGCGAGGCGGTGCCGAGCAGGGTCCGCAGCCGCTGGTGGAACCGCAGTTGGCCGGTGTAGAGCGACCACCGGTTGAGCTCGTGGAACCCGCGGGCCGCCACACCGGCGTCGTCCAGCAGGAACACCCGCGACCGGGGGACGAACACGTCGTCGAACACCAGCATGGCGTCCTGCTCGTCCAGCCGGGCGGCGAGGCCGCCGGAGCCCTCGGCGTACGACCTGCGGCACAGGATCCGCAGCCCCGGGGTGGCCAGCGGGATGCCGAACCAGCAGACGTAACTCGGGTCCTCACGCAGGTAGTTGGCGGGGGAGAGGTAGATCAGTACCTCGTGGGCGTACGGGGCCAGGGTGGCGATCTGCTTGGCGCCGCGCACCACGATGCCGTCCGCGTCGCGCTTGACCACCCGCAGCCCGATCTCCGGGCGCTCCCTCGGGGTCGACGAGCGGTCGATCTGCGGGTCCCCCAGGCCGTGGGTGAGCGCGATGTCGTTCTCCCGGCACCAGTGGTAGTAGCGCTCGGCATTACGGCCGAACTCCGGATCCACCTGGGCGAGTTGGGAACGGAAGTGGTAGAGGCCCACCACCACGTTCGCCATGAAGTCCGGCAGCCGGGACAACTGCCCGTGGGAGGCCTCGGCCCACCGGCGCGAGTTGCGCCACTTCCGGTCGAGCTCCTCCCGGGTCCGCGGCGCCAGGTAGGACAGGCTGACCGGCCGCCCCGAGAGGTCCGACCGCCAGAGCATCTCCGCGGAGTGCTCCGGCGCGTGCTGGAGGTCGTACAGCGCGGCGAGCGAGTCCAGCATCGGCCGGAACCTCGGATCCCCGACCACGTCGACCCGCCGGCCGTCGGACCAGACCTCGCGACCGTCGTCGATGCTGCGGATGAAGTCCTGCCCCCGCCAGGCCCCGCCGGGGGACCCGGGCAGGAGCTCGACCCCTGGGGTGGACGCGGCCCCGTCGGCTGCCGCGGACTGAGTAGTCGTCACTGCCCTCTCTCCTACGGCTTGCGCTCGGCCGCGCCGGAATGGAACGGCTTGTAGCTCTGCTCCTGGACGTCCGGGAAGTACTCCCGGGTGGCCTCGCCCACCAGTCGCATCAGCTCGGCGTCGACCGAGGCCGGGCCGGCCACCAGCCGGTTGAGCGGGGAGTCCGGGACGGAGTTCGACAGCCGCACGCCGCGCGCCGCGTGGATCGCCACCAGCGACCGCTGGGCGTTCGCCGCGTCCCGCATCTTGTAGACCGCCTGCGGCCCGTCCGGGATCCCGATCATCGACTTGGTGCCGCCGCTGCCCAGGCAGTTCCGCGGCATGTGCAGGTGCTCGTGCCGCCACTGCTGGTGGACGAAGTGCAGCCGGAAGGCGTGGTCGATCACGGAGTGCCGCAGCCACAGCTCCGGATCCTTGTGCCGCCCCTCGTCGACCGACCGGACGGCGTCGCTCAGCGAGCCCTGGTGGAAGGAGAGCAGCCAGCTCTCCAGGTCCCCCCAGAAGCACTTGAAGAGGTCCCGGAACATGTGCTGCTTGATCGCCAGCGAGTGGGTGCCGCTGGCCGGACCGAGGTTCTCCCGGAAGCCGTGGTACTCGCCGGTGGCCAGCAGTTCGGCCATCACCCGCTGCGCCTCGACGACCGGCACCAGCAGCGCCCGGCAGGCCGCGAGGTGCTCCACGGCGCGGCTCAGGTCGGCGGCGCGCAGCGCCCGGACGGCGGCCTCCAGGTGGTCGTTGGCCTCGGCGCAGAGCAGCTCCGGGATCTGGTGGAGGGCGACGAACTCGCCGTGCAGGGTGGCGCCGTGGAGTTCGGTGGCGGCCACGGCCTCGGCGAGCAGGGCGGCCCGGGTGAACTCGTCCAGGGTCTGCCCGACGGGCTTGCGCACCCGCACGCCGGAGAGGTCGCTCTCCCACTTCGTCGCGTCGTGGCTGCCGGTGCGCAGGTCGTGCAGGAAGGAGTACAGCGGGTCGTCGATGCTCCTGGTGGCGATGGTCGAGCGGACCGCCTTCTGGTCGCGCTCCAGCAGGGCCGTCCGTACGGCCTGCTCCAGGCCCCGCACCGCCTCGACGTACGCCCGGTACCCGGCGGACTCGGCGAGGCCGATCTCGGAGGTCCCGGCGAGGTCGCCCTGCCCGAAGACGCTGCGGGCGTCGAACAGCGCGGTGCCGAGATGGCGCAGCAGCCGGTGGAAGCCGATGCTCCAGCGGCTGAACCGCGCGGTGTCGCCGAGCTCGCCCGCCAGCGTGCCGGCCCGGGTGCGCTCGGCGAGCCGGCTCAGGTTGCGCAGGGACACCTCGGCGGCCTGGAAGACGGCGCGCACCAGCGACTCGTACGAGGCGGGCGCCACCCCGCCGCCGGCCCTGGCCCGGGCCAGCAGGTCGATGCGGTGGAGCTGGTCGTAGCTCTCGGCCACCGGGCCGAGCGCGGTCGTCCTCGGACCGCCCCTGGCGGGTTCAGCCTCTGCCACGGGGGAGCCCTGCGGATCCGGCCTTGACATTCACATCATCCCCCGGTGGTCGTCGCCACGTATCGAATGGAGTCGGTCGGACAGGAGTCCACGGCGTCCAGCACGCAGTCGAGTTCGCGGTCCGTCTCCGGCTGTTTGCTGACGTAGTGCACGTCGTTGTCGAGGTCGCCCTCGAAGTTCTCGGGCGCGAGGTCCTGGCAGAGCCGGCAGTCGATGCAGGTCTCGTCGATGGTGAACCTCCCGTCCAGCGGCAGCCCGGTCGGCAGCGGCAGCTCGGTCACGTCCCGCCGCCCCCCTCGCCCCCGGGCCGGCCGTGCGGCGCGGTGAAGTTCCGCATGGTCGGCTTCGCCGAGGTCCGCAGCGCCTGCTCGAAGCGGGCGACGTCCAGGGCGCGGAAGCGGGTCGGGGCGCCCAGCCGCTCCCGGGCGCGGTCGGCGATCAGGGCGCGGGTGGCGTCGTCGCCGGAGGACGGCGGCAGGGCGATCTCCAGTGCGTCGCCGTCGACGTCGAAGGCGAAGTAGTAGGGGGCGGCGGTCATCGCCCCGAGGACGATGTCCTCGACCTCCAGCTGGGAGGTCCAGCGGGTGCCGACCCGGATCCGGTCGCCCATCCGGCCCCGGTGCCGCAGCCGCCGCAGCGGGGAGCCGCAGGCGCAGGGCGCCGCCTCGATCAGGCAGGTGTCGCCGGTCCGGTAGCGCAGCAGCGGCATGGCCCGGCTCGCCAGGGTGGTCACCGCGAGCTCGCCGACGGAGCCGTCCGGCAGCGGTGCGCCCGACGCCGGGTCGACGACCTCGAAGTAGCTCCGGGTCTCCACCAGGTGCAGGTCGCCGAGCGCGCAGAACATCGCCAGGGTGTTGGTCTCGGTCATGCCGAACATCGAGTAGGCGGTCGCGCCCCAGAGGTCGTGCAGCCGCTGCTTCTTGGCCGGGGACGACCCCTCGCCCGCCATCAGGATCCGGGTGACGGCGAGGTCCCGGCGGGGGTCGAGGCCGGCCCGCCGGGCGGTCTCGCCCAGGAACAGCGCCCTCGTCCCGGAGCACACCAGGGTGGTGGCGCCCGCGTTGCGCAGCGCCCGGACCATCCGTTCGGGCGGGCAGCCGGGGGAGGCCGCGCCGAGCGGGACGATCGTGCAGCCCAGGATCTCGAACGCCCGGTCCAGGTCCTGGCCGACGCCGGCCAGCTCGTACGGGACGGCGACGGCCACCACGTCCCGTGCGTCGACCACCGCGGCGAGCAGGCCCGCGACGGTCAGGTTGTTCTCCAGCCAGTCCTCGACGGTGAAGAACGCGCCGATCGAGCGGCCGTCGCCGGTCCCGGAGCTCTCGTCGAAGCGGATGACCTCCCGCTTCGGTACCGCCAGCAGCCCGAGCGGGTACCCGGCCTTGAGGTGCTCGCGGGTGGTGAAGGGCAGGCGCCGGAACGCCCCGGGCCGGCCCGCCGCGGCGGCCTCGGCGACCTCCCCGGGCACGTGGGCGGCGTAGAAGGGCGAGTTGGCGCACGCGTGCCGCACGGCGCGGGCGAGGGCCTGCCGGGCCCAGTCGTCGAGCCCCGGCCGGTCGAGTGCGCTCACCTCGGCGACCCGCCGGGCGATGGCGATGCGGGCGGCGACCCGGTCGCGCAGCCGGCCCGTCGACGCGTGCCCGGCGGTGGTGGTGGCGGTCGTCATCGGGACGCCTCCTCCAGGGCGGTCATGGCCGCGCGCTCCTGCCCGGCGAGTTCGCCGACGATCGCGGCCGCCTCCTCCAGCGAGCCCCGCAGGGAGGCCTCGTCGGCCTTCCGCAGCAGGGTGGCGACCTCCGTCCAGCGGTCGGCCGTCCGGCGGTAGTCGGCCGCGGCGAGGCGGTAGGCCTCGATGCCGGTCAGGCCGTGCGCCTCGTCCAGGAAGCGGGCCCAGAGCGCCCGGAAGAAGCCGCCGCCGGTGCCGCCGTCCTCCATGCTGACGCCGATCCGGCGCACCGCCGCGACCGGGTCGTCCAGCTGCTCGGACCACCTGCGCATCAGCGAGCCGGTCTTGGCGATCCCCTTGAAGCCGAGGTTGGTGATCGGCGGGGCGAGGAAGTCCCGGGCTGTGGCCAGGACCGCGCCGCGGCAGCCCTCCGGCAGCCCGGCCGGGTCGAAGTCGCCCGCGCCGAGGCGGAAGGCCAGGTTGCGGGAGCTCATCGGCCCCTTGGCGGCGCGGGCCTCGCGCAGGCTCTGCCGGGAGGTGCGCCGGACGCCGAGCGGCGCCGTCTCCGCGAGCAGGAAGGCGTCCCCGTCGTAGCCGACGCAGGTCACGTAGTGCGCGGCGAAGTGGTGGCTCTCCTCGGCGTAGTCGAGGTGGAAGCGGTCGAGCTTCAACCCCACCACCTCGCCCGCGTCGAGGGCGGCCAGCAGGCCGGCCTCCGCGCGCTCCCGGGAGGTTGTCTCCTGCTCGTGGAGTTCCAGGCCCAGCGCCCGGACGGCATTGCGGATCAGGTGGTCGGGCTTGACCCGGCCGCCGAGGAAGGGACCGGGCATCTGCTTCGAGTGCCAGTAGAGGAAGGAGAGGCCCTGCCCCAGGCCGAAGACCAGCGGCTCGCTGAGCTCGATGCCCTTGGTGCGGAGCATGTTGACCAGGGCCGTCGACTCGCAGTGGTCGCCCGAGTAGGGGGCGGGAGCGGTGGTCCCCATCAGGCGGTTCTCCCCTCGCGTGGGGCCTGGTGGACGATCTCCAGCACCGTCCCGTCGGCGTTGTTGCGCAGGTGGCCGTAGGTGTGGCCGAGTTCGTCGGCCTCGGTGAAGGCGATCACTTCGAGGTGCGCCGCGTCCCGCGCCAGGGTGTCGAGGGTCCGCCGGACGTCGGCCTCGGCGCGGACCTCGACGGCGAGGTGGGACATCAGCAGTCGGCGCTCCTCGGTGCTGCGCTCCCGCCAGCTGCCGTAGTGCTTGCAGGCGAAGGTCTCGATGGCGCGGCCGTCGGGCAGCACGACGGAGTTCCACCACCCCTGGGTGCCGTACTGGCGCGGCGAGATGTACGAGGGGCCGGTCTCGACCTCGGCGATCCGCCCGGCCGCGCGGAGTCCGACCAGGTGGGCGTGCCAGTCCAGGACGGCGTCGTCGCGCTCGTAGTCGCCGAGGTAGATCCCGATGTGGTTGACCCGGGCGAGTCCGTCGGCCAGCCCGGTGACCAGGCGGTCCGTCCCGGGGCCGCACCAGCCGCGCAGGTGCTCGGCGCAGTCGACGTCCTGCCAGCTGCCGGAGGCGTCGAGGACGGCCTCCCAGACCGCGTCGAAGTCCGCGGGCCCGGGAAAGCGTCCGTCGTAGGTGGTGGAGAGTCTCGGTGTGCTCCCTGCGAGTGCGTTCACGACGCTTCCTTCCTGCCGGTGATGACCAGCCCCAACAGCACTTCCTTCACCTCGGCCACGAGGCCGGCCTGCCGGAGCAGCTGCTCGACCTCGCTCCTGACGTACGAGGAGTTGATCGACGAACGGAACCCGGGCCGCATGTCCGCCGCGATGTTGGCCTTCATGAACTGGAAGGTGACGCGGTCGACGTCCCGGCGCAGGTCGGTGACGCAGTAGTGGCCGCCGGGCCGCAGCACCCGGTGGAGCTCGGACAGCGCGCGGACCGGGTCCGCCCACTCGTGGAGGGAGGCGGAACTGAACACGTGGTCGAAGGAGTCGTCCCGGTAGGGCAGGGTCAGGACGTCCGCGCAGTCGTAGGTGCAGCGCTCCGCGAGGCCGTAACCGGCGGCGTTGGCACGCGCCCGCCGGAGCATCGCCTCGGAGATGTCGACCCCGGTGAGTTTACCCGGACTTTCCGTTTGTTTCATCCATTCCAGCCCCAAGTATCCTGGGCCGCAACCGAGTTCGAGCACCGACCCGGAGCGGATGCCGGCCCCGAGGACGTCGTCCACCTTCTCCTGGAGCCAGCCGTGGTCCCGGATGTGACGCTGCATCTCGTCGTACTTCACCGCGATCTCGTCGCCCTGCAGACCGTCCTCGGTCTCGTGGACGCGATCGGCGGCCCTGCCCCGCGCACCAGCCATGGTCGACCCGCTTTCTGCGATCCCCCGGGGCCGTTCAGCCCGCGATGTCGGTGGTGACGTCGAGCAGCCGGCCGAAGGCGGCCTGCTCGGCGTCGGCGATCGCGGCCAGCCGGGCCCCGACCGTGTTCAGCTGCTGCTGCCGTTGCTCCGGTCCGCCCGCCGCGCCGTTGCCGGCGTCGCCGTAGCCGAGCAGCAGCTCGATCACCTCGTCCCAGTCCTGCCGGAGCTGCTCGAAGGCCCCGATCACCGGGTCGAGCCGGACTTCCCCGGAGCGGCTTCGCACCTCGCGGAGGAAGTCCAGGTAGAGGCCCCGGAAGTTGGTGCCGCCGGTCCCGGCGTAGCGCCAGAACCGCCCGGTGGCCGGCACCAGCTCGACGTCGGACGCCAGCGCGTCCCGCCAGCCGGGGATCTCCGCCGCCGCCCGGCGCAGCCCGGCGATCCCGAACCGGGGCCCCCGGTCGTCGAGCACCGTCCGCGCGGCCGCGCGCATCGCGCCCCACGCCCGGTCGAGCAGCAGCGGCTCCGGGTTGGCGGTCAGCCGCTCCGGCAGCGGGCCGAGGTGCAGCTGCCGGTTCGGCGAGGGCATGAACCCCTCCGTCGAGCCGCGCGCCAGCCGGAGCGACTCGACGCTCAACTCCCTCGCCCCGCCCTGCTGTTCGGTGTCGATGACATAGGCCGTGGTGTCGTCGAGGCCGTACAGCGCGATGCAGTGGGCGGCGAAGTGGCTCTTGGAGGTGAAGTAGTCGAGGTAGTAGATGTCCACCGTCACGCCGACCACGGACCCGGCGCGCAGCAGCTCGGCGGCCCGCTGCTCGGCGGCGGCCTGGTCCGCCTCCTGCGACTCCCGCAGCTCCACGCCGAGGGCGGCGCAGGCGTTCCGCGCCAGCTCCCCGGCGCCGGTGCGCCCGGTGAGCATCGGTGTGAGCCCGGGTGCCGGCGGTTCCCAGTACTGGAAGTCGATGCCCTGCCCGAGCCCGAACAGCATCGGCTCCGAGACGTCGGCGCCGGCGTGGCGCAGCATGGCCCCCAGCGTCGTCGTCTCGCAGTGCACGCCGGGCCGCGCCTGTAGTGCCAACCGCATTGCCCCCCCTAGCAACGAGTTCCAGTGGTGCGGGGCGCGCCCGTGCGCCGCCCCGGTGCGGGTGCTACGCCGGCCGGCCGACGTCGTGGTAGCTCTGCAGGTCCAGCAGGCCCGAGCCGCTGGCGAGCACCACCACGACCGGCCGCTGCCGCCGCGCGTCGGCCTCGGCCACCACACCGAGGGCGGCGGCGAGCGCGTGGTTGGACTCGGGCGCCAGCAGGATGCCCTCGGTCTGCAGCAGCAGCCTCCCGGCGGCGAAGGACTCGGGGTCGCCGAAGGCGACGGCGTCCAGGACGCCCTCGTGCCGCAGCAGGCTGACGATCGCGGAGCTGTGGTGGTTGCGCAGGCCCGCGGCGTGGACGGCCGGGGGGATGTAGTCCATCCCCATCGAGTAGCCCATCACCTCGGGCGTGAAGCCGGCCACGTCGGAGCGGCCGTACCGGTAGACCCCGGCGGTGAGCCGCGGCGCCGCGGTGGACTCCGCCGCGAGGAAGCTCAGGTCGGCGCCGTCCGTACGGGCCCGCAGGTACGGCCCGATCAGGCCGCAGAGGTTGCTGCCGCCGCCCGCGCAGGCGACCAGGTGGTCGCCCCGTCCGGGGGCGCCGAGGTCCTCGCCGAGTTCCTCCAGCTGCGCCCGCACCTCCAGCCCGAGCAGGGTCTGGTGCAGGTAGACGTGCGGGGTGCCGCTGCCGGAGAGGTAGGCGGCCGACTCCTTCCCGAGCGCGTACTGGATGGCGTCGCTGATCGCGGTGCCGAGGCTGCCCGGGTGGTCGGGGACGCGGGCGAGCAGCTCGCGTCCGACCGGGGTGAACGGCGAGGGGGAGGGGTGGACCTTCGCGCCGAGGAGCTCCATGTAGTGCCGGCGGTAGGGCTTCTGCTCCAGGGAGCAGCGCACCATGAAGACCTCCGCGTCGAGGCCGAACATGGCGGCCGCCAGCGCCACGCTCATGCCCCACTGGCCGGCCCCGGTCTCGGTGACCAGGGTCCGGCGCCCCTCCTCGGCGGCGTAGTACGCCTGGGCGATGGCGGAGTTGAGCTTGAAGCTGCCGGTCGGCAGTACGTCCTCGCGCTTGAGGTAGATCCGCGCTCCGGTGCCCAGCCGCTGCTCCAGGCGCCGGGCCCGGTGCAGCGGGGTGGGCCGGCCGACGTGCCGCAGCCAGTCCTGCACCGGCTGCGGGATCGGGACCCACGGTGCGGCCGGCCGGTCGTGCTCCAGGATGGCCTTCGGGCGCACCTTCGCGGCAATCTCGGCAGGGCTCGGATTGCCCTCGTTGCGGACTTCCGGCAGGTGTCCGGGAAGATCGCCGAGAAAGTTGTACCAACGTTTGGGAAGAGTCGAATCAGACCGATTGTCCGACGTGGGAACGGCGCCCGGCAAGAAGTCGACCCGGGAATTCTTCGGGGATAAGGATGCCATGACGCCCTCCAAAAAGGACTTCGCATGGTGCCGACTGGCGGCATCCTAGGGCCAGCTTTGAACGGGGCGCAAGATTCCTGTTTTAAGGATCATGCAGGACTTCGAAAACGTGGGCAAAAAGGGCGTGCGGCCCGTGGAACATCCGGTGGAAAAGCCGCATAACGCCCGGAAGCAGGGTGGTCGACGACGGTGAACTCCACTGCCAAGTCGGCTTCCGGACAGTACAGTTGACGTTGATTCAGCCCGACCCGACTTGACAGGTCACCGTCGAAAACACCGTCGGCGGTCCACGGGTGCACGACCATTCCAAGATCGTGAATTCCAAGATCTCGCGATAGCGGGCGCCGTCGCTTCTCCCTAATTCGACGTGGGGGCCGACCGAATGACCAACGAAGCCGTCCGATCCATCTGCCGCAGCTGCCACGGCGGGTGCGGGGTTCTGCTAATTCCCGGGAACCGTGACGAGTTCACCGTGGCCGGGGACCCGGAGAATCCGAACAACCGCGGATTCCTCTGCGCGAAGGGCCGGGCGGCGCCCGCGCTCGCCCGCCACCCCGACCGGCTGACCCGCCCGCTGCGGCGGGTCGGCAGCCGGGGCAGCGGCGAGTTCGAGGAGATCGACTGGGAGGAGGCGCTCGACACCATCGCCGCCAGGCTCCGCGCCGACCTCGCCGGCGCCGGGCCGCGCAGCATCGTGCTCGCCCAGGGCACCGACCGCAACTACCAGGAGTGGCTGTTCCGCTTCGGGAACGCGCTGGGCACCCCGAACGTCATCGGGCCGGCCCACGTGTGCTTCTACCCGCGCGTCATGGCCGGGATCCTCTCGATGGGCGCGTTCAGCTTCGTCGACTACGAGGGCGGTCCGGAACTCGTCGTGCTGTGGGGGAGCAACAAGCCCGCGACGCACGGGGACGGCGTCATCGGCACCCGGCTGCTCGACGCCGTCAGCCGGGGGACCAGACTGATCGTCGTCGATCCGGTCCGCACCCCCGTCGCCCGGCGCGCCGAACTCCACCTGCAGCTGCGGCCCGGCACGGACACCGCCCTGGCCCTGGCACTCCTCCACGAGATCGTCGAACAGGGCCTGGAGGAAGGGGAGTTCGTCTCCCGGTACGCCACCGGCGCCGAGGAACTGCGCACCCACGTCCGGGAGTGGACACCGGAACGGGCGGCCGGGATCACCGGTGTCCCGGCGGACCTCATCCGCCGGGCCGCGACGGCGTACGGCACCGCGGCGAGCGCGGGCATCGAACTGGGCACCGGGGCGCAGCAGAGCCGGGACTCCTTCGGCACCGCGCGGCTGCTCGTCCAGCTCTCCGGACTGTGCGGCAACGTCGACGTCCCCGGCGGCGACGTGCTGTGGGAACCGCCGGGGATCATCGGCAGGCGCGCGATGCCCGGCTACGACCTGCTCCCGGACGGCGCCGGCGGCGACCGGCTCGTCGCAGGGCACTCCATCCTGGGCATGTCCGGCTGGGCGCACCCCGGGGCGGTCTTCGACGCCTGCCTCACCGGCGAGCCGTACCCGGTGAACAGCCTGCTCATCTTCGGGTCGAACCTGCTGGTCAGCTACGCGGACTCGGCGAAGGTGGAGGCGGCCCTGCGTGCCGTCCCCTTCATCGTGGCCGCCGACCTCTTCCTGACGCCGACGGTGCGCTACGCGGACATCGTGCTGCCGGTGCCCAGTTGGACGGAGCGGGACCAGATCGTCGAGCACGCCAACTACGTGGCCAGCCGCAACCGGGTCGTCGACCCCCTCGGCGAGAGCAGGCCCGACGAGGCCATCCTCAACGAACTCGCCCACCGGCTGGGCCTGGAGGGGTTCTGGGACAGCGCCCAGGACGCCCTGGACGCACGGCTCGCGCCGATCGGCATGGACTGGAAGGCCCTCCAGGCCCAGCAGTACCGGGCCACCGGCCTGCGCTACCGCAAGTACGAACAGGAGGGGTTCAGGACGCGCTCCGGCAAGTTCACCTTCCACCACCCCGGCCTGCGGATGATGGGCTACGACCCGCTGCCCGGGTGGACCGACCGCGAGCAGCCGGACGAGGACCACCCGCTGATCCTCACCTCGCGCCACTCGACCTTCTACTTCAACTCGGAGTTCCGCCAGGTCGGCCAGCTCCGCGAGAAGGAGCCCCACCCCCGGGCCGAGCTGTCCCCGCGCGCCGCCGCCGACCGGGGCCTCGCCGACGGCGCCTGGGCCGCCGTCACCCGGCACGACCGGGCGGCCTACTTCCGGGTCAAGGTCACCGACCGGCTGCGCGACGACAGCGTCTGCGTCTCCGCCTCCTGGTGGTACCCCGAGCTCGACGGCCCGGACTCCTGGCGCCTCTCCAACGTCAACCTCCTCACCACCGACGCCGGTTCGAACGCCGAGATGGGCTCCTCCGACCTGCGCGGCTGCACCTGCCAGGTGCGCCCGCTCACCCCGGAGGAGCACGGGAGGCTGGCGGGCCTGCTCGGCATCTGAGTGCCGCCGACTGTCCTAACGACCCGACAGCAGGCTCTCCAGGAACTGGCCGTGCGCGGGGACCGGGAGGCTCCGGGTCTCCGCAGGCTCGGGGGCCTCCGGGGCCTCCGGGGCCTGCGGGGCCGCTACGGTCCTGCGCTCCGGGCTGCCGGTCCGTGCCTGGAGGACCCGGGTCGGCTGCTCCGCCCGGCCGCCGGAGACCATCACACCGACGGCGTCCGCGATGCGGGTCATCGACTGGGGCTGCCCGGCGGTCACCGCCGGCGCCCGGCCGGCCGCCGCCGCCTCACCCCGCAGCCGGTCGACCTCGGCCTCCAGCGTGGCCACCCGCGCCCGCAGGTCGTCCAGCTCGCTCTTCTTCCCCATGCCCCAGGCCCTTCCCGGCCGCTCCCGGCCCTCTGACGTGCCGTTCCACCCTATCCGGGCCGCTCCCGCGCGCCCACGGGGTGCCAGGGTGGCCGGGGCGGCGGCCGTACGGGGCCTGCGGTACGGGCGTTCCGCGTTGACCGCTTGTCTACCGGTGCCGCCTAGCGTCCTTCCTCGTACCCGGCCCGATCCCGGGCCGCCGTCGAAGGGAGAACACTCGTGCTCCGCAGAACTCGTGCACTGCTGACCGGTTCGGCCGTCGCCCTGGCGCTCACCGTCAGCTCGACGGGCTTCACCGCCCACGCCTCCGGGGACCAGAGCGGCATCGACGCCTGCGCCCGGGAGGCGAAGGCGGCGGGCTTCGCGAAGGACAGGTCCGGTGAGGGCCGCAACGACGACGCGATCTACGCCGTCGCGATCGCCATGGCCGAGTCCGGCTGCAACCGCCTGGCCGTCCACACCAACCTGCCCACCGACCCCGACCCGGGCACCAAGGACCTCGGGGCCTGGCAGATCAACGAGCGCTGGTACCCCGAGGTGCACTACCACGACCCGGAGATCGTCACCGCCGAGAACTGGCAGGACATGGGCTGGTCGGCCCGCAAGGCCTACCGGATCGACAACGACGGCACCGGCCGGGGCTGGGCCTCCTGGGCGGCCTGGAACCTCGGCACCTACCAGCAGTACCTGGGCCAGGCCCGCGACGCGGTCAACCGCGCCTGGCAGTGACGCCC
>NZ_JBHZCY010000178.1:0-15562 GCF_042786665.1 Kitasatospora sp. NPDC059146
GGGCTTCCGGCGTTCCCGTTCCCGTTCCCGGCGCGTCAGCGCTCGTCGGCGCCCAGCCGCAGCGCCCGCATGGTGTCGGCCACCTCGCGGTGCAGCCCGGAGCCGCTGCCGGCGAAGCGGTCGAGCACCCGCTGCTGGACCTCCGGGTCCTTCTCCTGGCTCAGCTTGAACATCACCTCGACCTTGGTCACGGTGAAGTGGATGCCGCCGACCGCGCCGACGATCTGCCGGTGGTACTCCAGCGAGGGGGCGAGCGGCATGCCGTCGCCGAACCGGTCCTCCAGCGTCTGGGCGGTGGTGTGGACGATCGTCAGGGTCTCGTCGTCCGCGGCCAGTTCGATCGTGCCCTCCAGGTGGACGGCCACGTAGTTCCAGGTCGGCGCGACCATCGGGGCGGAGTAGAGGGTCGGGGTGACGTAGCCGTTCGGCCCGTGGAAGACGAGCTTCGCCGGGCCGCCGCCGTCGGCGACGAGCTGCTGCCAGTGCGGGTTCACCCGGGTCATGTGGGTCCACAGGCGCATGCCCTGCAGCGGGTCGCCCGGGGCGGCGTCGGGCGGCACGATCACCGGCACGTGGGTGGCGTTGGGCGTCGGGTTCCCGTTGCCGGTCAGCACGGCGAGCGGGTGCCGCTCGATGACCCGCAGCGGCCAGTCGTCCCCGTCCACCTGGTAGAGCTTCGGCGTGAACACTCGTACTCCTCGGTCTCAGTGTTTCGGCGCTGCCGGATCCGCCCCGGGCGGCCGGCCGACCGGCCCACCCGGTCGGTGCGGGGGCCAGCCGGTCGGTGCGAGGGTCAGCCAGTCGGTGCGCGGGTCAGCCGGACAGTGCCTTGACGAGCATGTCGCCGATCTCCCCGGCGCGGACGGCGGAGAGGGACAGCAGGGTCTCGGAGAGCCCGTGGCTGTGCTCGCCGAAGCCCTGGACGTAGATGCCGCAGTGCACGCTCTCGTCGGTCACCACCCGGTGCTCCCGGTCGAGCCGCAGCCGGCCCTGGTCGTCCAGCCCGCAGTGCGGCAGCAGGCCGTCCAGGAAGACCGCCGGGTCGGTGCGGGTGTAGCCGGTGGCGCAGACCAGCGCCTCGGCCTCCAGGATGGTGCTGGTGCCTGAGGACAGCGATTCCACGTCGATCCGCAGGCCGTCCGGAGTTTCCGTCACTTCGCGTACCCGGGAGACGTTGTGGAAATTCAGCCGGGGATTTCCGGCCACCTTTTCCAGGTACGCCTGCTGGAACAGCGACTGCAGCAGATCGGCGTCCACCACCGAGTAGTTGGTGCCGGCGTGATATTCGATGAGGCGCTGCCGGACGTCGTCCGGGGCGGTGTGGAAACGGTCCACCGCCTCGGGGTTGAACACCTGGTTGGCGAACGGGCTGTCGTCGGCGACGCTGAACCCGTACCGGGAGTGCACCGAGTGCACCTGCGCCCGCGGGAAGCGCGCGTGCAGGTGCTCGATCGCCTCCGCCGCGCTCTGGCCCGAGCCCAGGACCACGAAGGAGCGCGGGTCCTGCGGTGCGATCCGCTCCACCTCCGGCAGGAACCGGGAGGTGTGCCAGATCCGCGGGGAGTGCGGCAGGTCGGCGGGCAGCTTGGGCTCGATCCCGGCGGCGATCACCAGGTTGCGGGCGCGCTGCACCTGGCGGGTGCCGTCGGCCGCGACGAAGACCACGTCGAGGAACTCGACGCCCTGTTCGCCGGCGACCGGCTCGACCGCCACCACCCGCGAGCCGTAGGAGACGAGGTCCGCGAAGCCCTCCGCGACCCACTCCAGGTAGTCGTGGAACTCCACCCGCAGCGGGTAGAAGGACTTGGTGTTGATGAAGTCCGCCAGCCGGCCCTTGGCCTGCAGGTAGCACAGGAACGAGTACGGACTGGTCGGATTGCGCATGGTCACGAGGTCCTTGAGGTACGAGACCTGCATGGTGGCGCCCTCGATCAGCATGCCCCGGTGCCAGCCGAAGCGCTGCTGCGCCTCGAAGAAGCGCGCGGTGACCGGGGCCCCGTCGGCGATCTCCGAAATGGCGGCCGCGAGGGCCAGGTTCGAGGGGCCGAAGCCGATTCCGGCCACGTCGACGATGTCGGTTCCGGCGACCACGCCGGAACGTTGCCGCTCACCCACGGACTTCCCTGCTCTCTCCCTTTTGGGGATGGCCTGTCTGGGTCGACGTCGAGTCCGGTCGACCGATGACGGTGCTCAGGGCAGCACACTGCCGCGACTCCTGATCACTCCATGACAGTAGGAGCTGCCCCACGTGCTGTGCAAGCAAAAGGGGAAAATCCCGATCACCCGTGGTGAGTTGGCGTTGCGGGGGCGGAGAGATCCGGTCCGCTCTTGACGGCGCATCGTCACGCTGAATAGCATCCGAAGCGTTCGAGGTGGGGGCATAGCCGGACCCCAAGTCCACGACTCGGCAAAAGAGTTCGTTACCCACTATCCGAACTCCATTCACTGACTTCTCGTCAAGAACTGACAGGGCAAGGGTTTCGCGCGAAGGGATCCGCGACCGCACCATGTTGGAATCACCGGGCACGACCGAGTCAGTTCCCCAGCAGGGGTGGACCCTTGCGAGCCGCTTCGCCGCCGTCGCGGCGGCCGCGCCGACCGCCACCGCGGTCCGCAGCGAGGCCGGCGACCTCGACTACGGCGCCCTCGACGCCGCCGCCGGGGCGCTCGCCGCCCGGCTGCGCGACCGGGGCGTACGCCGCGGCGACCGGGTCGGCGTCCTGCTGGAGCGCTCGCCCCGGCTGGTCGTCGCCCTGCTCGGCATCCTCAAGGCGGGCGCCGCCTACGTCGCCGTCGACCCGGGTGACCCGTCCGCCCGGCTGCACACCATCCTGGGCGACGCCGAGGTGTCGCTGGTGGTCACCGACGCGGACCGACGGGCGAAGCTCGACGGCGCGTTCGAGCACCTCGACGTGGCCGCCGAACACCTCGACGTGACGGCTGCACCGGCGACGGACGACCCCGGCACCCACAGCGGACAGACCCCCGAGGACCTCGCCTACGTCGCCTACACCTCCGGCTCCACCGGCCGCCCCAAGGGCGTCTGCGTGCCGCACCGCGCCGTGCTGCGCCTGGTGCTGGACGCCGGCTACCTCGACGCCCGGCCCGACGACGTCTTCCTCCAGCTCGCCCCGGTCGCCTTCGACGCCTCCACCCTGGAGATCTGGGGCCCGCTGCTGAACGGCGGCTGCCTGGCGCTCGCCCCGGCCGGCCGGCTCGGCCCGGCGGAGGTGGTCAAGGCCGCCCGGGACACCGGCACCACCGTGCTGTTCCTCACCACCGCCCTGTTCCACCAGGCGGTCGAGGCGGGCCTGACCGACCTGCCCGCCCTGCGCCGGCTGTTCACCGGCGGCGAGGTGCTCTCCGCCGAACACGTCGACCGGGCCGCCGCCGCCCTGCCCGACACCCTCGTCTCGGCCGCCTACGGCCCCACCGAGAACACCACCTTCACCAGCACCCACCCCGTCCGCGCACCGCTCGGCGACCGCGGCGTCCCGATCGGCGGACCGATCGACGGCACCGGCATGGTCGTCCTCGACGAGCGGCTGGACCCGGTGCCCGACGGCACCGTCGGCCGGCTCTTCGTCAACGGCGCCGGCCTCGCCCACGGCTACCTCGGACTGCCCGGCCTCACCGCCGACCGCTTCCTCCCCGACCCGTACGCGAGCGCCCCCGGCACCCGGATGTACGACACCGGCGACCTCGCCCGGCGCGGCCCCGACGGCGCCTACGAGTTCGCCGGCCGGGCCGACGGCCAGCTCAAGGTCAACGGCATCCGGATCGAGTCCGACGACATCGAGGCCCGGCTGCGCCGCCACCCCGACGTCCAGGACGCCGCCGTCGTCCTCCAGGACCACGGCCCCGGCGACCGCCGGCTGGTCGGCTTCTACAGCGGCCCCTACGCCGTCTCCTCGGTGGAACTGCGCCGCACCCTGGCCGAGGAGCTCCCGGCCGGCATGATCCCCACCGCCCTGGTCTGGGTGGACCGGCTGCCGCTCAAGCCCAACGGCAAGGTCGACCGGGACGCCCTGGCCGCCCGGCGCGGCCGGACCCGCCCGGACGGCGACGTGCCCTACCGGGCGCCCGCCGACCCGGTCGAGCACCGGCTCACCGTGCTCTGGCAGGAGGTCCTCGACGTCGAACCGGTCGGCGTCGACGACGACTTCTTCGACCTCGGCGGGCACTCGCTGACCGCCAGCCGGATCACCCGGGAGATCACCGCCGAGTTCGAGGCGGTGATCCGGGCCCGGGCCTTCTACCTCAACCCCACCGTGGCCGGACTGGCGGACCACATCAGGACCCAGCGGCCGGAACTCGCCTCCGACGCCCCGACCGGGGCCGACCGGTGAGGATCACCGGCCCCGGCGACGACGGGCAGCGGGACGGGGCACCGGACCCGGAACTCGTCGACCTGAGCGACCCGCACTTCTACGCCACCGGCGACCCCCACGCGGTCTGGCGCCACTACCGCCACAAGGCCCCCGTCACCCGGCTCACCGTCCCGAGCGGCCGCGGCTACGTCTCCGTCACCGCCCACGCCGAGACCAGCACCGTGCTGCGCGACCACGCGCTCTACACCTCGCGGCGCGGCAACATGCTCTCCGTCCTCGGCGAACAGGACCCGGCGGCCGACCGGATGATGGTCGCCAGCGACCCGCCGATCCACGGCTACCTGCGCCGCCCCGTCGCCCAGGCGCTCTCCGCCCGCGAACTCGCCGCCCGCCGCCCGGCCATCCGCCGGATGGCCCGGCAGCTGCTGGCACCGCTGGCGAGCGGCGAACCCTGGGACCTGGCGGCCGCGATGACCGCCTTCCCGATGATGTTCACCGGCGCCCTGATGGGCCTGCCCGAGGCCGACTGGCCCGAACTGACCAGGCTCACCACCGTCGCGATCGCCCCCGCCGACCCCGCCTCCCGGGACGACTCCGGCGGCCACCAGCTGGTCTCCGCGCACCACGAACTCTTCGACTACTTCGCCGAGGTGGCCGCCGACCGCACCCCGCGCGAGGACCTGGTCGGGCTGCTCCAGCAGCTCACCGTCGGCGACCGCACGATCCGGCTCGACGAGGTCATCTACAACTGCTACAACGTGCTGCTCGGCGCCAACGTCACCGCGCCGCACGTCATCGCGACCACCGTCAACGCCCTGCTGGAGCACCCGGACCAGTACCGGCGGCTGCTCGACGGCGGGGCCACCGTCGCCTCCGCCGTCGAGGAGGGCCTGCGCTGGGCCTCCCCGGCCACCCACGCCATGCGCTACGCCACCGAGGACACCGTCCTCGGCGGCGAACCGGTGCGGGCCGGCGAGGCCGTGGTCGCCTGGCTGGGCTCGGCCAACCGCGACGAGACGGTCTTCGACGACCCGTACGTCTTCGACGTGGCGCGCACCCCCAACCGGCACGTCGCCTTCGGGTTCGGCGCGCACTACTGCGTCGGCGCCCCGCTCGCCCGGATCGCCCTCGGCGAGTTCTTCACCGAGGTCACCGAACTGGTCGAGCGCTTCGAACCGGCCGGCCCGGTCGCCCACCTGGCCTCCAACTTCATCGCCGGGATCAAGCACCTCCCGGTGACCGCCAGGCTGCGCCCCGGCGCCGCCCGGCAGCTCGCCGAGCCCGTCCCGGCGAGCTGATCCACCCCGCACCGTGCCGGAACGAGAGGACCTTCCCGCCGTGATCGAGATGCGCAGTGACACCTTCACACTGCCGACGCCCGAGATGCTCACCGCGATCACCGAGGCGGAGCTCGGCGACGACGTCTACGGCGAGGACCCGACGGTCAACGAGCTCGAACGCCGCACCGCCGAGCTGACCGGCAAGGAGGCCGCCTGCTTCTTCCCGAGCGGCACCATGGCCAACCTCGCCTCGATCATGGCCCACGCCCCGCGCGGCACCAAGGCCGTGGTCGGCGCCGAGAGCGACATCTGGCTGTACGAGGCGGGCGGCGCCGCGGTCTGCGGCGGGGTCGTCTACGAGCCGGTGCCCAACCAGGCCGACGGCACCATCGCGCTGGCCGACCTGGCCGCCGCCTTCCCGAAGGACCCGGACGACCCGCAGTTCGCGCTGCCCTCGCTGATCTGCCTGGAGAACACCCACAACCGCTGCGGCGGCGTGGTGCTGCCGCTCGACTACCTGGCCGAGGTGCGCCGCTTCGCCGACGAGCGCGGCGTCGCCGTGCACCTCGACGGCGCCCGGGTGGTCAACGCGGCGATCGCCGCCGGGGTGGAGGTCGCGGACATCACCGCGCACGTCGACTCGGTGCAGTTCTGCCTCTCCAAGGGCCTGGGCGCGCCGGTCGGTTCGATGGTGGCCGGCAGCGCGGAGTTCGTGGAGCGGGTCCGCCGGCTGCGCAAGATGCTCGGCGGCGGGATGCGCCAGGTCGGGCTGCTGGCGGCGGCCGCGCTGGTGGCACTGGACACCCGGGGCCGGCTGGCCGAGGACCACGCCAACGCCCGGCGGCTGGCCGAGGGCCTGGCGCTGCTGCCCGGCGTGGAGCTGGACGTGGACACCGTCGAGACCAACATCGTGATCTTCAAGGTCACCGACGAGCGCTTCGACTGGCGCAGCTTCGTCACCTCGGTGGCCCGGCACGGCCTGGCGGTCACCGAGTTCGGCCACGGCCGGATCCGCGCGGTCGTCCACAACGGGGTGAGCGCCGAGGACGTCACCGCCGCCGTCGCCGTGGTGGCCCGGGTCCTCAAGGACGGCCCGACGACCGACTGACCGCGCACGGCCCCGCTGGACGACGATGGCACCGCCCCGGAACGGGGGCGGTGCCATCGTGCGTCGCGGTCCGGTCAGAGCCGGTCAGAGCCGGTCAGAGCCGGTCAGAGCCGGTCAACCGGTCGTGGGGCGGTGGTCGCGCAGGGCCGCGCCCAACTCGGCCGCCAGCCCGGCCACGTACGGCTCCTGGAGCAGGGTGAGGTGGCCGCCCCGGGCCGGCCGGACGGTGAGGGAGCCGACGAAGGCCGCCCAGCCCTCGGCCGGCGGGACCGGCCAGTCCGACTCCGCCGCCTGGAAGAGCAGCGCCGGGCAGCGCACCGGGCGCGGCCGGTGGGCGACCAGGGCGGCGAGGTTGTGCCGGAGCGTCGCCAGGTGGCTGAGCAGGTCCTCGCGGTCGAGCGTCAACAGCTCCACCGGCAGGTCCAGTTCGGGCAGCAGGGCCTCGACCTCGGCCGTCCACGGGGTGTCCGGGAAGCCGGGCCCGGCGGCCCGGAGCTTCTCGTCCAGCTCCCGGGCGATCTCGGCGCGCCCCGCCAGGTGCTCCCGGTACTCCGGCGTCGGCAGGCAGCTGTCGAACAGCGTCAGCAGCGCGGTCCGTTCGCCGGACTCCTCGATCAGCCGGGCGACCTCGGCCGCCACCACGCCGCCCATCGACCACCCGGCGAGCAGGTACGGGCCGGCGGGCCGGACGTCGCGGACCGCCCGCCGGAACGCCCGGGCCAGTTCGGGCAGGCCCTCGCCCGCCCGCGGCCGCCCGGCGGCCAGTGCGACGACCGAGACCTCGGGGCCGAGCGCGGCCGCCAGCCGGGCGTAGCCGTGGACGGTGTTGGAGATCTCCGGGAAGCAGAACAGGACGGGTGCCGGGGCCGGGCCCCGGCTCAGCCAGGTGACGGACACCTCGGGACCGTCGGCCCCGCGCTCGGTGCGGCCGCCCGCCGCCGCGGCCCGGGCGGCCGCCGCCGTCCGCGCCACGGTGGGGTTGCGCAGGATGTCGCCCGGGCCGACCGCGAGGTCGAGCCGGCGCAGCCTCCCGGCGATCCGCAGGCTCTTCACCGAGTCCCCGCCGAGGTCGAAGAAGTCGTCGTGGACGCCGACGGAGGCGAGGCCGAGGACCTCCGCCCAGACCGCGGCGACGGACTCCTCGACGGCCGTGCGGGGCGCGGCGTAGTCGGCGGCCAGCTCCGGCCGGGCCCGGCCGGGGGCCGGGAGGGCCCGGCGGTCGGTCTTGCCGTTGGGGGTGAGCGGCAGCCGGTCGAGGGTGACGAAGGCGGCGGGGAGCATGTGGGCGGGCAGGAAGGCGCCCAGGTGCTCGCGGAGCTCGGTGGTGGTGGGGGCCGTCCCGGCCTCGGTGGTCAGGTAGCTGACGAGCTGCCGGTCGCCGGGGTCGTCCTCGCGGACGACGGTGGTGCTGGCGGTGACGGCCGGGTGCTCCTGGAGGCGGGCGTCGATCTCGCCGGGCTCGATCCGGTGGCCGCGGATCTTGACCTGGTCGTCGCTACGGCCGAGGTACTCCAGGTCGCCGTCGGCACGGCGGCGGGCGAGGTCGCCGGTGCGGTAGAGCCGGGCACCCGGGGTGAAGGGGTCGGGGACGAACCGCTCGGCGGTCAGCGCCGGCCGGCCGAGGTAGCCGCGGGCCAGGCCCTCGCCGCCGATGTACAGCTCGCCCGGGACACCGATGGGGACGGGCCGTCCGGCCGGATCGAGGACGTACGCCCGGGTGTTGCCGAGCGGACGGCCGAAGGGCGAGCCCGGGTCCGCCGCCAGGATGTCGGCGGGCCGGACGTCCCGCAGGGTGGCGTGCACGGTGACCTCGGTGATGCCGTACATGTTGGCGAGCCGGGTGCGGCCCTCGCCCATGAGCGCGTGCCAGCGGCCCAGTCGCGCGGGCCGGAGCGCCTCTCCGCCGAACACCACCAGGCGCAGTCGCAGCCGGGCGGCGCTCGCCGGGTCGAGCGCCTGCTGGAGCATCGCGAAGGCGGACGGGGTCTGGTTGAGCACCGTCACCTCCTGCCGGGCCAGCAGGTCGAGGAACTCGGCCGGACTGGTGGCGGTCGCCCGGTCGACCACGACCACCCGGCCGCCGGTGGTCAGCGGGCACCACAGCTCCCAGACGGAGAAGTCGAAGGCGAAGGAGTGGAAGAACGTCCAGGTGTCCTGCGGCCCGAAGCCGAACTCCGGGGCGGTCGCGGCGAACAGTCCGAGGACGTTGCGGTGGGTGATCTGGACGCCCTTGGGGGTGCCGGTGGATCCGGAGGTGTGGATCACGTAGGCGAGGTGGTCGGGCCGGGCGACGGGGTCGGGGTCGGTGCCGGGGTGGTCGGTCGTGGCGGGGTCGTCCAGCGCGAGGAGGGTGCCGTCGTACGGGCCCAGGCGGTCCGCGAGGTGGGCGTCGTGGAGCACGACGGCGGTGCCGGTGGAGAGGAGCAGGTGGGTGAGGCGTTCGGTGGGGTGGGCCGGGTCCAGCGGGAGGTAGGCGGCGCCGGACTTGAGGACGGCGAGCAGGGCGACGACCAGCTCGGGCCCGCGTTCGGCGCAGACCCCGACGGTGGTGTCCGGCCGGGCGCCGAGGCCCCGGAGGCGGTGGGCGAGCCGGTTGGCCCGCTCGTTGAGCTCGCGGTAGCGCAGCCGCCGGTCGCCGTGCACCAGCGCGACGGCGTCCGGCCGCGCGCGGGCCTGCTCCTCGACCAGCTGGTGGACGGTGCGGCCCTGTGGGCGGGGCGCGGCGGTGTCGTTGCCGTCCCGCAGGAGCCGGTGGCGCTCCTCGGGGCCGAGCAGGTCGAGGTCGTCCAGCCGGGCGTCCGGGGCGGCGACCAGGGCGTCGAGCAGGTTCTCGAAGTGCCCCGCCATCCGTTCGACCGCGGCCCGGTCGAACACGCCGCGGTCGTACGAGAACCGGACTCCCAGCTCCCGGCCCGCGTAGGCGACCAGGGTGAGCGGATAGCCCGTGTTCTCCACGCTGAGGAGGGTCTCGACGGCCAGCTCGTCCGGCCGCCCCGGCTCCGCGGCGGCCGGGTAGTTCTCGAACACCAGGATCGACCGGAACAGCGGCGAGCCCTTCGGCAGCCCGCTCCGGCCCTGGATCTCCGACAGCGCCCCGAACTCGTACTGCCGGTACTCGGCCTGCTGCCGCTGCACCTGGCGCAGCCACGCCGACACCCGTTCCCCGCCGGGCACCCGGAGCCGGACCGGCAGGGTGTTGATGAACATCCCCACCATCGACTCCGCGCCGGCCAGGGTCGGCGGCCGCCCGGCCACGGTGGTGCCGAACAGCACGTCCTCGCCGTTGCCGTACCGGCTGAGCAGCAGCGCCCAGGCGGCCTGCACCAGGACGTTCACCGTCACCCGGCTGCGCTGGGCGAACTCGCGCACCCGCGCGCACCGCGCCTGGTCCAGCACCAGCTCGTGGGCGGCGAAGCCGGTCCGCCCGGTCGGCCCGTCCACCCCGAGCCGGGTCGGCTCCGCGAAGCCCGCCAGGTACGACTGCCAGAACTCCCGGGCCGCCGCCTTCGGTTGGGCGTCCAGCCAGGCGATGTAGCGGGAGTACGGCACGGGCGCGGGGAGCCGGGCCGGGACGCCGCGCAGCGCCGCCCGGTACAGCTCGGCGAACTCCCGCCGGAGCAGCGGGAGGCTCCAGCCGTCGAGCAGCAGGTGGTGGAAGGTCCACAGCAGCCAGTGCCGGCCGGGGGCGACCGCGACCAGGGTCAGCCGGAACAGCGGGGCCGCGGTGAGGTCGAGGCCCGCCGCGCGGTTCTCCCGCAGCAGCCCGTCCAGGCGGGCGCGCTGCTCGGTGTCCGGGTGGGCCCGCCAGTCGAGTTCGGCGAGCGGCAGTTCGACCCGCCGCTGCACGACCTGCAGCGGCTCGGGCAGGTCCTCCCAGAGGAAGACGCTGCGCAGCGCCGTGTGGCGGTCCAGGAGCTGCTGCCAGGCCTGCCGGAACGCCGAGCGGTCCAGCGGTCCCGACAGCTCGTCCACCGTCTGCACCAGGTACGGCTGTTCGCCGCCGGAGTCGTCGACGGAGTGGAAGAGCATCCCGGCCTGGAGCGGGGAGAGCCGGTGGATGTCCTCGACGTTGTGCTGGGTCATCAGGAGAACCTCTTGAGGATGGCGGCCAGATCCGATGCTTCGAGGTCGGCCAGGGGGAAGTCGTGGACGGTGGGGGCGGCGGGGCCGGCGCCCTCGGAGGCGGCGGCGACCAGCGCGGTGAGCGTGCGCTCCATCGCGTCCACCAGGCCCTGGGCGGTCTCCCGGTGGTGGACGGCGGGCGCGTAGCCGATGTCGATCCGCAGCCGCCCGTCGAGCACGCTGCCGGTCACCCGGAGCAGGTGGCCGCGCCGCATCGACGGGTCGAGTTCGCCGGCCCGCAGCAGGTCGGGGTCGGCGTAGCCGCCCAGACCGGGCAGCTCGCGGTCGAACTGGCCGAGGTAGTTGAAGCTGATCTCCGGTGCCGGGCGGCCCAGCGCCTCCCGCGCCCCGGGGGTACCCAGGTGGCGCAGGATCCCGTACCCGACGCCGCGTCGGGGCACCCGGGCGAGCTGGTCGCGGACGGCACCCGCCTGCCGGGCGGGCCCGGCGCCGGGCTCCCGGTGCAGGGCGACCGGGAAGACGCTGGTGAACCAGCCGACCGTGCGGGAGAGGTCGACCTCGGGGAAGAGGTCCTCCCGGCCGTGGCCTTCGAGGTCGACGTGCACGGTGTCGCGGCCGGTCCAGCCGGCCACGGCCTCGGTGAGGGCGGTGAGCAGCACGTCGTTGATCTGGGTGCCGAGGGCGCGGGGCACCTGGCGCAGCAGGGCCTCGGTGGACTCCTCGGTCAGCCGGAGGGTGACGGACTCCTCGGCGGCGACGGTGTTGCCGTCGTCGTCGGTTCGGCCGTCGGCGTCGTCGGCGTCGTCGGCTCGTGCGGTGCGGTCGCGGGGCAGCGGGACGGGCGGCGGTGCGGCGGTCCAGTACGCCAGCTCGTCCGTGGCAGCCGGGGAGAGGGCGTACTCGGTCAGCCTCCGTGACCAGGCGCGGAAGGAGGTTGTCTTGGCGGGCAGCAGCACCTCCCGGCCCGCGGCCAGCGCGGCGTACGCGGTGCCGAGGTCCTCCAGCAGGATCCGCCAGGAGACGCCGTCCACCACCAGGTGGTGGACGACGACCAGCAGCAGCCGGCCGCGGGCCCCGCCGAGGTCGAACAGCGCGCCGCGGGCCAGCGGGCCTTCGGCGATGTCCAGTCCGCGCTGCAGTGCGTCGGCCGACCGCTGGAGCCGGTCGGTCAGTTCGGCGTCCGGGACGGCCGAGAGGTCCACGTCGCTCAGCAGCTGCTCGGGGTCGGCCGGTAGGCCGTGCCGGGCGGGCCCGGCGCCGTCCCGCGGGAAGCGCAGGCGCAGCGCGTCGTGGTGGTCGACCACCGCTGCCAGCGCGGGCCGCAGCAGTTCCGGGGCGAGGCCGGCCACGTCGAGCAGGACCGACTGGTTGAAGTGGTCCGGTCGGACGGGCCGCTGGTCGAACAGCCAGTGCTGGACGGGCGTCAGCGGGACGTCCCCGGCCACCCGGCCCTGCTCGGCGTCGACCGCGCCGGCCTGGTGCTGGTGGGCGGCGATCTCGGCCACCGTCTCGTACTGGAAGATCATCCGGGGGGTCAGCCGCAGACCGAAGCGCTTGGCCTTGGCGATCACCTGCATGCCCAGGATCGAGTCCCCGCCGAGCTCGAAGAAGTTGTCGTGGATGCCGACGGTGGCGAGGCCGAGGACTTCTTCCCAGATCCGGGCGAGGGCTTGTTCGGCGGGGGTGGCGGGTGCGGTGAAAGCGGTGTCGAGGTCGGGGCGGGTGTGGTCGGGGGCGGGCAGGGCGCGGCGGTCGATCTTGCCGTTGGGGGTGAGCGGGAGGCGGTCGAGGGTGAGGAAGGCGGCGGGGAGCATGTAGTCGGGCAGGTGGCGGCGCAGGTGCTCGCGGAGTTCGGTGGTGGTGGGCGGGGTGGGTGAGCTGGTGGTGAGGTAGGCGACGAGCCGCTTGTCCCCGGGGGTGTCCTCGCGGACGACGGTGGTGCCGGCGGTCACGGCCGGATGCTGCTGGAGGCGGGCGTCGATCTCGCCGAGCTCGATCCGGTGGCCGCGGATCTTGACCTGGTCGTCGGTGCGGCCGAGGAAGTCGAGGGTGCCGTCGGGGCGGTAGCGGGCGAGGTCGCCGGTGCGGTAGAGCCGGGCGCCTGGGGACGTCGCGTACGGGTCGGGGACGAACCGGTCAGCGGTGAGCGCCGGTTGGTGGTGGTAGCCACGGGCCAGGCCGTCGCCGCCGATGTAGAGCTCGCCGGTGACGCCGATCGGGACGGGGCGCCCGGCCGGGTCGAGGACGTGGATGCGGGTGTTGTCGATCGGCCGCCCGATCGTGACGGTGCTCCCCTGACGGGTCGACAGCAGGGCGGTGGAGGTGATGGTCGCGCTCTCGCTCGGCCCGTAGACGTTGACCAGGCTCTTGTCCGGGTGCAGCCCCTGGAAGGCGTTGACGTGGGTGGGGGAGAGCGCCTCGCCGCCGACCAGGACGTGGCGGGCCGTGGCGAAGGCCTGCGGAGCGTTGTCCATCAGGGCGTTGAACAGGGCGGTGGTGAGGAGGAGGACGGTGGGCCGGTGGGTGTGGATGTCGTGGGTGGCGGTTTCGGTGGTGGTGCGGCCCGGGGCGGCGACGGTGAGGGTGGCGCCGGTGGTGAGGGGGGTCCAGATCTCGTAGCTGGAGGCGTCGAAGGCGATGGAGTTGAGGTGGAGGAAGACGTCGTCGGGGGTGGTGTCGGTGATGCGGGTGTTGTGGGTGAGGCGTAGGACGGCTTGGTGGGTGATCTGGACGCCCTTGGGGGTGCCGGTGGAGCCGGAGGTGTAGATCACGTAGGCGAGGTTCTGCGGACTGACGGGGTGGCCGGGATCGGTGGCCGGCCGGTCGGCCGTGGCCGGATCGTCCAGCGGGATCAGGGTGCCGCCGAAGGAGGCCGCCAGTCCGGTCTGGTGGGGGTGGTGGAGGACGACGGCGGTGCGGGTGGAGGTCAGGAGGTGGGTGAGGCGTTCGGTGGGGTGGGTGGGGTCGAGGGGGAGGTAGGCGGCGCCGGCTTTGAGGACGGCGAGCAGGCCGATGACGAGTTCGGGGCTGCGTTCGGCGCAGATGCCGACGGTGGTGTCGGGGTGGACGCCGGATTCCCGGAGTCGGTGGGCGAGTTGGTTGGCACGTTCGTTGAGTTCGCGGTAGCTGAACCGTCGTTCGCCCTGGACGAGGGCGATGGCGTCGGGGCGTTCGGCGGCGTGCTGTTCGACGAGTTGGTGGACGGTGCGGTCGTGGGGGTAGGGCGCGGTGGTGTCGTTCCAGTCCTGGAGGATGCGGCGGCGCTCGTCCGGGCTGAGGAGGTCGAGGTCGTCGAGGCGGGCGTCGGGGTCGGTGGTGACGGCGGTGAGCAGGTGCTGGAAGTGGGTGGCCAGTCGCTCGATGGTCGCCGCGTCGAACAGGTCGGTGCTGTAGGTGAAGTCGACGGTCAGGCCGGTGTCGGACTCGGTGGCCGTGACCGTGAGGTCGAACTTGGCGACGTCGTCGCCGAGCGGGAGGGTGCGGACGTCCAGGCCGGGGAGCTGCCAGCTGTCGAGGGTGGCGTCCTGGACGGTGAGCATGGTCTGGAAGAGGGGGGTGCGGCTGAGGTCGCGTTGGGGGGCGAGTTCGGAGACCAGGCGTTCGAAGGGGAGGTCCTGGTGGGCGTAGGCGTTGAGGGCGGTGTCGCGGGTGTGGCGTAGGACTTCGCGGAGGGTGGGGTTGCCGGTGAGGTCGGCGCGGAGGACGAGGGTGTTGACGAAGAAGCCGATGAGGTCTTCGGTTTCGGAGCGGTTGCGGTTGGCGACGGGGGTGCCGACGGCGATGTCGTGGTGGCCGGTGTAGGTGCGGAGGAGGATCTGGTAGGTGGCCATCAGGGTCATGAAGGTGGTGACGCCGTGGTCCTGGCCGAGTTTGTGCAGGGCGGTGGTGAGGGTGTCGGGCAGGGTGAGGGTGTGGGTGGCCCCTCGGCTGCTGCGGACGGCGGGGCGGGGGCGGTCGGTGGGCAGCTCCAGCGGCTCCAGCCCGGCGAGTTGCTCCCGCCAGTAGGCCGCCTGACCCTCCAGTACCTCGCCCTGGAGCCACCGGCGCTGCCAGAGGGCGAAGTCGGCGTACTGCACCGGGAGTTCGGGCATCCCCTTCGCCCGGTCGGCTCCGTCAGGGCGGTCGGGGCGGTCGGGGCGGTCGGCCAGGAGGGCGCCGTACAGCTTCTCCAGCTCCCGGATGACGATGCGGTAGGACCAGCCGTCGGTGACGATGTGGTGCATCGCTAGCAGGAGCACGTGTTCCTGCGGGGCGAGACGGAACAGGCGCGCGCGGGCGAGCGGACCGTGTTCGAGGTCGAACGGCAGGGCCGCCTCGTCCGCCAGGGCCTGGGCGAGGCGGGCGTCGTCCCAGTCGCCCGCCTCGATGCCGACCAGCGGCAGCTTGCCGGTCCGGTCGATGACCTGGACGGGGGTGGCGTCGGCGCCCAACGGGAAGCGAGTGCGCAGGACTTCGTGGCGGGCGACGAGCTGCCGAAGGGCGGTGCCGAGCGCCGGCCGGTCCAGGTCGCCGAGCAGGTGCAGGGCGACGGGGACGGTGTAGGCGTTGCTGTCCGGCTCCATCTGGTCGAGGAACCAGAGGCGTTCCTGGGCGTACGAGAGCGGGATGGCGGCGGGGCGTTCGGCCGCTTCGACGGGCGGTGCGCCGGCGGCCTGCGGTTCGCCGAGGGTGGTGGCGAGTTGGGCGATGGTGGGGGTCTCGAAGAGGGCGCGGACGGGGAGTTCGTGGCCGAGTTCGGTGCGCAGGCGGGAGGTGACGCG
>NZ_JBHZCY010000179.1:0-15411 GCF_042786665.1 Kitasatospora sp. NPDC059146
GGGCGGGAAGGGGGGTGCGGGAAGGTGGGTGCGGGACGGGGGGTGCCGCCCTCGCCTGTCCGGACAGGCGAGGGCGGCACCCGTGGGCCGTTCCTGATCAGCTGTTGGTGAAGATCAGACAGGTCAGGATGAGACAGGTGTACTGGCAGCCGCTGCCGTGGCCGGTCAGCTCGACGGACTCGGTCTCCGGCAGGTCCTGCAGCGCCGCGAGGTCGGTCTCGAAGTCCACCATGTTCTCCATGATCGGGTCCTCCCCTTGAGGGTGTCGCCCGCCGCGATCTGCCTGCGGGCGTCGGGTGTTGACCCCCGGCGCGGCCTCCATCCGCCGCACCGGGGTGGTGCCCCGGGCCTCGACGGGCCCGGGAGTCTGTGGGTGGCCGGGCGGGATCAGCCCGGTCGGCCGGTCCGCAGGAACGCGGCCAGCAGTTCGTGCAGCACGGCGGCGCCCTCCTCGGCGAGCACCTCGTGGCCGGAGCCGGCCGCCTCCACGTACCGGAAGTCCGTGCCCTCGACCCGGCCGATCCGCAGCAACTCGTGCCGCAGCGAACGGGATTGGCCGACCGGTACCACCTCGTCCCGGTTGCCGTGCACGACCAGCAGCGGGGCGCTCAGCCGGTGCGCGAGCTGGAGCACGTCGCGCGGTCCGCGGGCGTCCAGGATCGGGTCGCCGCCGCCCAGCCGGGTGGTCAACGCCCGTACGGGGGGCGCCGCTTCGGCCATCAGCCGGGCGCCGGACAGGAACGGTGCGACCACCGCGCAGCGGGCGACCTGCTCGGTCGGCGCGTGCGCGGCCGCCAGCAGCGCCAGGAAGGCGCCGTAGCTGACCCCGAACAGGGCGGGCGGTTCCAGGCCGAGTGCCGCCCGCTGGCCGGCGATGCCCTCCAGCAGGTAGAGCACGTCGTCCAGGTCGGGGCCGCCCCAGGCGCCCCGGATGGCCAGCGCGTGCGGCACCCCGTAGCCGGTGGAGCCGCGCTGGTTGGGCGCGACCACGGCCAGGCCCTCGGCGGCCATCCGTTGCAGCGCCGGGTCGAACTCCAGCCGCCAGGCGTCGGCGGGGCCGCCGTGCAGCGCCAGCACCAGGTGCGGGCTGCTCAGCCAGGCGTCGCCGCCGTACACCACGGCCTCCAACGGGCCTGCCGGGCCCGCGAGTTCGAGGCTCTGCGCGGGCTGCCAGCGGCTGCCGTCGCCGGGCTGGGTGCTGCCGTCCAGGCGCCAGCCGGCCGGCGGGGTGCGGGTGACGCGCGGTGCACCGGGCTGCCAGGGCAGGACGGTGTCCCGCCACGGGCCGGGCAGGCCCGAGCCCAGGGGCGCGAGTTGCAGCGGCAGCGGCATCGGGGCGGTCTCGGCGGGGGCCGGGCCGTGCGCCAGCAGGGCGTCCACGTCCAGGGTGGCCAGCGCCGCCGGGTGGTCGGGCGAGGAGTACGGGATCCGCAGCCCGGCGCCGTCCCAGTGCCCGACCGCGCCGAGCCGCCCGGGTGGCACCGGCAGCGGGTCCAGCCGCCCGACGGCGGGCCGCCACAGGGCGAGCGCCGAGCCGGCGCCGTGGTCGATCTGCACCGCGACCCGCGGGCCGTCCGCCGCCTGCCGCAGTGCCACCGGGCGCAGGAACATGCCCGAGACGTGCAGGCATTCCGGGAACCGCAGTGGTTCCCCGCCGCCCAGCACGCCCCAGCCGAGCCTGTCGGTGCCGGGCGCGTCGCTGCGCACCATCGCGAAGCGGCTGTCGGGGTCGAACAGCACCAGCCGGTCGTTGCTGTGCTCGCCGATCTCCAGCAGCGGGGTGGTGGTGCCGCTGCGCAGGTCCAGCACCACGCTGCGGACCAGCCCGCCGACCACCCGGTCCAGGGCGAGCAGCGCGCCCGCGTGGTCCAGCCAGGCGCCGCCGCCGTGCAGGCCGGGGATCTCGGCGACCTGCACGGGCTCGCTGCCGTCCGCCCGGATCAGCCAGGCGGTGGTCGCCGGGCGGGTGTCGGTGCCCAGGGCGATCGCCACCGGGGTGCGCGGGTCGGCGCCGGGGGCCACCGGGAGCGGCAGCAGGCGCAGTCCGGGCATCCGGAGCGAGGCCAACTGCTGTTCCACGGTGCCGTTCCCGCCGTGCGAGAGGCGGACCAGGTCGTGCCGCTCGCCGTCGTGCCGGCAGACCAGCACCGAGCCGTCGGGCAGGGCGACGAGCTGCGAGCGCAGCTGCTCCGACCGGTTGCCGGACAGCGGCAGCGCGGCGGGTACGGCGGGGGAGCCGTCCGGTGGGAGCCGCCAACTCTCCACGTACCAGCCGCTGTCGGCGGCCGCGGCCAGGCAGGCCGCGTGGCTGCCGTCGGCGGCGAAGGAGAAGCTCAGCCGGCGCAGGGCCCGGGTGGTGGCGCGGGTGGCCGTGTTCACGTCTCGCTCACCCCGTCGCTGTCGCACGGCAGTTGGTCGCGGGCGGGGGTCGGCGGGCAAGGGGGAGCGAGCGGGTGGCTGGGGGAGAGCGGGTCCAGCCAGAGCCGGGGGCCGCCGTGCCGGAGCCGGAGGAGGAAGGCCAGCGGTCCTGCCGTGCCGGTGCCGTAGGCGGCGGCGCAGCCCGTGCCCGTCTCGTCGGGCAGGACCAGCAGGCCGTCGCGCAGTGCGCTCCGGGCCGCGATCAGTCGGGCCAACCGGCTTGCCCCGGAACGGAATTCGGGCTCGGCCGTGGCCTCGGCGAGGTCCAGCAGGTACTCGCCGTCACCGGCCAGGCCGTGGCAGGCGCTCACTCCGCCGTGCCAGCGGCCGGCCAGGACGGCCCGGCCGGCGGCCCGGGCGAGGCGCAGCGCCTCGGTGTCGCCGGTGGCCCGCCACAGCCGCAGCAGGAAGCTGCCCGCGCCGGAGGAGCCGCTGCACCAGTGCGGGAGCCGGATGTGCTCGGGGTCGGCGGCGCTCTGCGGCCACCAGGCGCAGGCCCGGTCGGTGCGGCCGTCGCGCTCTCCGTCGCCGCCGCCGTCGCCCTCGCTCCACCGCACGGTGGCGCCGAGCGTCCGCCCGGCGTCGAGGGCGGCCGTCGTGCAGGCGTCCCGCAGGGCGCGGTCGCCGGTCGCCCCGGCGGCGGCGAGCAGGAAGGCGCCGACGCCCGCCACGCCGTGCGCGAAGCCGAGGTGGGTGATCCCGGCGAGCGCCGAGTCGAAGTCGGCCGGCACCGGCCAGACCGTCCCGTACGGTTCCCGTCGCGCGGCGGCGAGCAGGGCGCGGGCGCAGCGGTCGGCGCGTTCGGCGAAGCCGTGGTCCGCGCGGAAGTCCTCCCCGGCGAAGCGGAGTTGGGCGAAGCCCGCGCCCGCCGCGCCGTGGCAGACGTCCGGGTTGGGCCACTCGACGGCGATCCGCCGGGCGAGTGCGGCGGCCCGCTCGGCCGCCTCCTGGTCGCCCAGCACCCGGGCGGCGTCGAGCAGTGCCCAGGCCGTTCCCGACCGTCCGAAGTGCAGCCCGGGCAGTACCACCGGCTCGGCGGCGACCCGCCGCTCGATCCAGTCCGCGGCGGTCCGGGCCGTACCCGCGGCCGTCGCCCGGACCTCGGCCGGCAGGCCGGGTGCCGCGGCCGCCCGCGCCAGTACGGCGAGCACGCCCGCGGCGCCGTGCTGGACGTTGCACGGGTCCGTCCGTTCCCCGGCGGGCACCACGGGCCACAGCCGGTCGGACCGTTCCGGTGTCGCGCCGGCGGCGAGGTGCCGCAGGCCGTCGTGCAGCAGCCGGTCGAGGGGCGGGGCATCGGCGTCCGTGCCCGGCCGAGGGGTGGCCTGCCACAGCGGGGCGACCAGAGCGGACACGGCCGGCCTCGCAGCCGCACCGGGCACGGCAGGAGCCGAAACGGCGCCGGGGTCCACACAAGGGTCCACGCCCGGCACTCCGCCGCCGCCCCGCCCACCCAGAGCCTTCCCTCCCAGTGCCTTCCCTCCCAGCGCCTCCCGGGCCCGCGCCAGGCTCCACCGCAGCTCCGGCTGCTCGGCCCGCAGCCCCAGGACCACCGGCGCCAGCCGCCGCGCGGTGGCACCCGAGCGGGCCGCCAGGTCGAGCCAGCGGCCGAGCCGTTCGGCGACCGGGCGGGCCCGCGGCAGGTCCTCGGGCAGCAGCGGGTCGTGCCCGGTGGCCAGCAGGAAGAACAGCCCGCCGAGGGCGTAGCGGTCGGCGGCCGGGTCGGCCGTGCCGGTGCCGGCGAGGGCGAGCCGTCCCTGTTCGGGGGCGCGGTAGCCGGGGGTGCCGGCCGTGCCGGCCCGGTGGCCGGTCTCGGCGGCGAGTTCGAGGTCGATCAGCCGCAGGCTGCCGTCCGGCCGGACCATCACGTTGCCGGGGGAGAGGTCGCGCAGCACCAGGCCCTGGCCGTGCACCCGCCCGACCAGGTCGAGCAGTCCGTGCGCCACCGGTCCGGCCTCGGTCCAGTCGACGTCCGGGCTGCCGTCGCGCCGCAGCCGGGCGGCGACCCAGGCGCCGAGCGGCTGCCCGGCGATTCGTTCCTGCACCAGGAAGACGGAGTCGTCCTGCTCGATCAGTTCGACGGCGCGCGGTACCAGCCCCTGCCCGTCCAGCCGGGCGAGCAGCGCGGCCTCGTGCCGCAGCGCGTCGCGGGCGTCGGTCCCGGCGCGGTCGACCTCGATGTGCGCGCGGGCCTGCTTGACCACGACCTCCGCGCCGCTCGCGGCCTCGCGCCCGAGGAACACCCCGCCCTTGGCGCCGTGCCGTACGGCGGCGGTCACTGCGTAGCGCCCGGCCAGCAGCACCCCGCCGCCGCGCCCGCCCCCGGGCCGGTCGCCGCGCCCGCCCCGGCCTGCGTCCCCACGCCGGCGGGGGTCGTCGGCACCGCGGAACGGGTCCCGGACCCACCCCGGCGCCCGGTACGACCCGCCGCGCACGTCCTCGGCCCGTTCCCCGCCGGGCCCGCGCAGCACCGAGCGGTACTCCCCGTCGTTGCCGAGCTCGGCCCGGGCCGCGAACGCGCCGTAGCGGTAGTGCACCCGGCTGCCGGGCCGGTACGGCCGGTCGGAGAGCACCACCGGCCCGGGCAGCCCGGCCGTCACCCGGTCCAGTTCGGTTGCCAGCCGCTGGAACTGGGCGTCGTCCGCCGGGTAGACGGTGATGAACTTGCCCGCCGAACCACGGTCGCTGTTACGGGAGTTGAGCTCGCGCAGCCGCTCCTCGGCGGCGGCGAACTTGAAACTGCACGGGTCCGCGGCGAGCGCCCGGACCACGGCCGCGAGCACCTCCCCACCGACCACCGAGGCAGCGCTGACGTGGAGCTTCCACCCCTGCGCCGGTAACGGCGCGGACGCGGACGGCCGGGCCGTGCACCAGAAGCCCCCGACGGTGACGTCCCAGTCGCCGTCGCCTCCCCGGCCCCCGGTGCCGGCCAGGGCCGCCCGCGTCGCCTCCGGCCACCCCATGCGTCACCACACCCCTTCGTCCTCTGCTCGGCTCCTCGCGACCCCCCTCCAGGGGCTCCCGGCCGAGGTGACCGGGGCAACTCCCGTTCGCAGGAATGAAGTTAGTTTCGAGAAATCCGAAGCCTCAACGCAGAGCCGGTCACTTCACTCGTAAGGGTGATCAGTGGGCGGTTTCGAATTCGTACGAGAACACTGCTGTGAGTAACGGGCGCACGGCGTGCGGGCGCGTACAGCGCGCGCGGGACCCGGACACGCGCCCCAGCTGCAGGTTGACGCGCATCCGTACGCCTGCGGCACCCGCGTCCGAAGCACGCCCGCCGCCGCCCCGCCGTAGCCCCGGCACCGGCCTGCCGCCGTTCCGCCGCCGTCCCCCGATCGGCCGAGGCCCGACCGGCCCCGCGCGCACGGTAGTCTCGACAGGTGCCGAAACTGTCCGACGTCATCACCGCGCTCGAAGAGGTCTACCCCCCGCAGTGGGCGGAGTCCTGGGACGCCGTCGGCCTGGTCTGCGGTGATCCTCAGGCCGAGGTCAGCCGCGTGCTGTTCGCCGTCGACCCCGTCCAGGCGGTCGTCGACGAGGCCGTGGAGTGGGGCGCCGACCTGGTGGTCACCCACCACCCCCTGTACCTGCGCGGGACCACCAGCGTCGCCGCGACCACCTTCAAGGGCCGGGTGGTGCACACCCTGATCACCAACGGCATCGCCCTGCACGTCGCCCACACCAACGCCGACCACGCCGACCCCGGTGTCTCGGACGCGCTGGCCGAGGCCGTCGGCCTGCGGGTCACCGGCCCGCTGGTGCCGGACCCGACCGACCCGCTGGGCCGTCGCGGCACCGGCCGGATCGGCCTGCTGGAGCCCCCGCTGACCCTGTCGGCCTTCGCCGCGCAGGTCGCCGCCGGTCTGCCCGCGACCGCCGCCGGTGTGCGCGTCTCCGGTGACCCGGACCGGCTGATCGGCCGGGTCGCGGTGTGCGGCGGTTCGGGCGACGGCTTCCTCTCCGACGTACGGGCGGCCGGCGTGGACGCCTACGTGACCGCCGACCTGCGCCACCACCCGGCCTCCGAGGCCACCGAGGCCGCGCCGGTCGCGCTGGTCGACGCCGCCCACTGGGCCACCGAGTGGCCCTGGCTCGGCCTGGCCGAGCGCGCCCTGCGGGCCGTCGCCGACCAGCACGGCTGGGCCGTGGAGACCAAGGTCTCCCACCGGGTCACCGACCCGTGGACCGCGCACGCCCCCATGTCCTTCACCGCCTGACCCGATCCACAGGAGCTTTCCCCTTGAACGCCGCGCCCGCCGACCAGATCCGCCTGCTCGACCTCCAGGCCTTCGACTCGAAGCTCGACCAGCTGGCCCACCGGCGCCGGAGCCTGCCCGAGCACGCCGAGATCGACAAGGCCACCGCCGACCACACCGCGCTCAAGGACCTCGTCGTCGCCGCCGAGGCCCAGAAGGGCGACACCGCCCGCGAGCTGACCAAGGCCGAGCAGGACGTCGAGCAGGTCCGCGCCCGCTCCGCCCGCAACCAGCAGCGGCTGGACTCCGGCGCGATCACCTCGCCGAAGGACCTGGAGAACCTCCAGCACGAGATCGGCTCGCTGGCCAAGCGCCAGGGCGACCTGGAAGAGGTCGTGCTGGAGATCATGGAGCGCCAGGAGAGCGCCAAGACCCGGGTCGACGAGCTGACCGCCCGCCTGGAGCACTCCACCGTCGTCCTCGCCGAGGCCGAGGGCCGCCGCGACGCCGCGTTCGCCGAGATCGACGGCGAGGCCGACAAGGTCAAGCGCGACCGCGAGACCGTCGCCGCCGTCATCCCGGCCGACCTGCTGAAGGTGTACGCCAAGCTGCGCGAGACCCAGGGCGGCGTCGGCGCGGCCCGGCTCTACCAGCGCCGCTGCGAGGGCTGCCGCACCGAGTTCTCGATCACCGAGCTGAACGCCATCAAGGCCGAGCCCGCCGACAAGGTGGTCCGCTGCGAGAACTGCGGGCGGATCCTGGTCCGCACCGCCGACTCGGGCGCCTGATCCGGTGGCGGCGCGCTTCATCGTCGAAGCGGACGGCGGGTCCCGGGGCAACCCGGGGCCGGCCGGCTACGGCGCGGTGGTCCGGGACGCCGACACCGGGCAGCTCGTCGCCGAGGCCGCCGAGTTCATCGGCCACGCCACCAACAACGTGGCCGAGTACCGGGGCCTGATCGCCGGGCTCAAGGCGGCCCGCGCGCTCGACCCGGACGCCTCCGTGGACGTCCGGATGGACTCCAAGCTGGTCGTCGAGCAGATGTCCGGGCGCTGGAAGATCAAGCACCCCGACATGCAGCCGCTCGCCGCCGAGGCGCGCGCGGTCTTCCCGCGCGGCCGGGTCGGCTACACCTGGATCCCGCGCGAGAAGAACAAGGACGCCGACAAGCTGGCCAACGAGGCGATGGACGCCGGCCGCGACGGGCGCCAGTGGGAGCCCAGGCCCCTGGCCGAAGCCGGGGCCGCCGCCACGGCCGAGGAGCCGCTGCCGAAGCCCCCCGCCCCCAAGGCCGGCTGGGCCGCCCCGGCCGACCTCGGCACCCCGACCACCTTCGTCCTGCTGCGCCACGGCGAGACCCCGCTCACCCCGGAGAAGCGTTTCTCCGGCAGTGGCGGCACCGACCCGGAGCTGTCCGACAAGGGCCGCTGGCAGGCCGAGCGGGCCGCCGAGGCCCTGGCCGCGCGCGGCAGCGTCCAGGCGGTCGTCGCCTCCCCGATGCGCCGCACCCGGCAGACCGCCGAGATCGTCGCCGCCCGGCTCGGCCTGGAGGTCCGGTACGAGGAGGGCCTGCGCGAGGTCGACTTCGGCGACTGGGAGGGCCTGACCTTCGCCGAGGTGCAGGAGCGGTACCCGGACGACCTCTCGGCCTGGCTGGGTTCCGCGAAGGCCAAGCCGACCGGCAGCGCCGAGAGCTTCACCACCCTCACCCACCGGGCCGGCGTCGCCCGGGACAAGATCCTCGCCCGGTACGCGGGGAAGACGGTGCTGGTGGTCTCGCACGTCAGCCCGATCAAGACCCTGGTCCGACTGGCGCTCGGAGCCCCGCCGGACTCGATGTACCGGATGGAGCTGTCCGCCGCCTCGATCTGCGCCGTCCAGTACTACGCGGACGGCAACGCCTCGCTGCGGCTGCTCAACGACAGCTCCCACCTGCGCTGACCCTCCCCACCCGGGGGGTCAGTGCACCTCGGTGACCACCACGTCCAGCTGCCACGGCTTGCGCGCCGTGCCCTCCGCCGCCAGCTCGACCCGGTGGCCCAGCGCCAGCAACGCGTCCATCAGCTCGGCCGGCGTCTTCGGCTCGGCCCCGGCGACCAGCAGGTCCCGCACCAGCCGCCCCTTGGTCGCCTTGTTGAAGTGGCTGACCACGCTGCGCTTGCCGTTCCGCTCCTGGAGCACCCGGACGGTCGCCGTACGGGAGGCCACCTCGCCGGCCGGCTTCCAGGCCGCCGCGTACGCGGAGCTGCGCAGGTCCAGCACCAGCCCGTCCGCCACCTCCGGGAGCACGTCGGCCGTCACGCCCCGCCAGTACGCACCGAGCGCCCCCAGCTCAGGGAGTTTCACGCCCATCGAGCAGCGGTAGGACGGGATCCGGTCGGAGATCCGCACCGCGCCCCAGAGACCGGAGAACACCAGCAGCGCCCGCTCGGCGCGGTCGTACGCGGCGGCGTCCAGGGTGGCCAGCCCCAGGTTGTCGAACAGCACCCCGGTGTACACCTCGGCCGCCGGGCGGGCCCCGGCGGTGAGCAGCCCGGCGTTCTTGGCGATCTCGCCGCGCAGCCCGGGGGTGAGGCCGAGCACCTCGGCGGCGGCGTCCTCGTCGCCCCGGCAGAGGCCCACCAGCGCCTCCAGCACCGCGCCGCGCGCCGCCGTCAGCCCCGGCAGCGACAGCCCGTCGAGCGCGAGCGGCGCGCCGTCCCCGGACGCGGCCTTGCCCTCCGAGGGCGGCAACAGCACCAGCACAGCGGACTCCTCAACAATCTGTGGCGGACGAACCCCGCCACCCTACTGCGGCCGCTCCGGCTCCCAACGCCACGCACAGGGGCGAGTAGTAGCGCAGGTTCAGCCGCCGGAACCGCGCCGAGCGCTCGCTGAGCCGCCCGAACACCACCGGCCCGGTGAGCCCGCGGGCCAGCAGCACCCCGGCCGCCGTCCGCACCCCGGCCCGTTGAAACCCGGCCCGCCGCAACCCCCGCGGGCCCGCCGCCGGCAGCAGCCCGGCCTCCGCCGCCACCAGGTAGGAGGCCGTCCCCAGCAGCCCCGCCACCACCAGACAGGCCGACGGCGGCGGCGGCCCCTCGCCCGCGCCCACCACGGTGTCCACGAACTCCTCCGGCGTCCGCAGCGGCCAGGGCGTCACCGCCCACACCGCGTGCAGCGCCCCCGTCACCGCCAGCCCCGCCGACACCACGCCCCCGGCCGCCTTGACCGCGTCCATCGCCCGCACCCCCTCCGTGAAGCAACGCCCGACCCCACCGTACGAGCCCTTACACCCCTCCGGCCCCCGGCCCGCCCGGGCGGCAATTCGGTGGGCCGGCCCGGCGTTGCCCACTACGGTGACCGGCGAAGGAGAGTGAACGAGATGACCATGCGACCCCTGGACCTGGTGCCCGGCGACGGCGACGCCGAGGAGGAGTCCCTGCCCGTGCGCCTGCCCGCCGGCCTGCCCGCGGAGACCAGGCAGGCGCTGGAGTTCGCGGTGCGGGCGGCGGCCGAGGCCGTGCTGGCCGGCCGGGTGCGCGTGACGGGGTCGGCCACGGAGGCGGACACGGCCGAACTGGCCTTCGAGGTCCGCCAGTCCGAGCTCCCGGAGGCGCTCGCGGACCCGCTCCCGCCGACGCCCGCCGACCCGGCCCCGCAGGACAGGGCCGCGCGCCGGGCCGCGATGGTGGCCCGGATCCGCGCCGGGAACGCCGAGACGCTGGAGAGGTTGAAGGACCTGTGACCACGGAGTACCTGGACCTCGACGACGTCACCTACCTCGCCGGGGGCCCGCAGAACGTCCGCGACCTCGGCGGCCTGCTGTCGGCGATCGCCCGCCCGCAGGCCACCCTGTTCGGCGACGACGCCTACCCCGACCTGTGGACCAAGGCGGCCGCCCTCGGCCAGAGCCTGGCCCGCAACCACCCGCTGGTCGACCGGAACAAGCGCACCGCCTTCGAGGCGATGCTGCTGTTCCTGGACTACAACGCGGAGCCCTACACCGACCCGCACCCGGACGACGCCGTGGCCTTCGTGCTGCGGCTCGCCACCGGCGGCTACGACGACGCGATCGCCCTGGCCGCCAAGGACCTCAGGTCCCTCCTGGGCCGTTGAGCCCCGACGGGCGCGGCCCCCGACGGGCGCGGGCCGCCGGCGGACGCGCCGGGGGCCTGCGCCCGGAACCTCCCGGTCCGCCCTACGCTGGCCTGCATGCCTCGCCGAAAACTGCGCGTCAAGGCCGTCGACTCCGCCCGGATCAACACCGAGCTCACCGAGCTCCGCACCCGCCTGGAGATCCACACCGAGTGGCCCGAGGCCGTGCTCGCGGAGGCGGAGGAGGCCGCCGGGCACCCCCGGCTGCCGGAGTACGACGCCACCGACCTGCCGCTGTTCACCGTCGACCCGCCCGGCTCCCGCGACCTCGACCAGGCCATGCACCTGACCCACCGCCCGGGCGGCGGCTACCGGGTGCACTACGCGATCGCCGACGTCGCCGCCTTCGTCCGCCCCGGCGGAGCCGTCGACGCCGAGGCCCGCCGCCGGGTCGAGACCCTCTACTTCCCGGACCACCGCGTCCCGCTGCACCCCGCCCGGATCTCCGAGGACGCCGCCAGCCTGCTGCCCGGCGAACCCCGCCCGGCCCTGCTCTGGCAGCTGGACCTGGACGCCGACGGCGCCGTCGTGCTGGCGGACCTGCGCCGCGCCCTGGTCCGGTCGCACCGCCGACTGGACTACGCCGCCGTCCAGCGCGCCGTGGACCTCGGCGGCGCCGACGAACAGCTCGCCCTGCTCGCCACCGTCGGCCGGCTGCGCGAGGAGCAGGAGCGGGCCCGGGGCGGGATCAGCCTGCCGGTGCCCGAGCAGGAGGTCGAGGAGACCCTGCACGGCTACGTCCTCGGCTACCGCGCGCTGAGCCCGGCCGACGGCTGGAACGCCCAGATCTCGCTGCTCACCGGCATGGCCGCGGCCGAACTGATGCTGGACGCGGGCGTCGGCCTGCTGCGCACCCTGCCGGCCGCGCCCGCCGCCGCGTACGAGCGGCTGCGCCGGATCGCGGCCGCCCTGGACGTCGACTGGCCGCAGGCCCTCCCGTACCCGGAACTGATCCGCTCGCTGGACCCGGACGCGCCGCTGGACGCCGCCTTCCTGAACGCCTGCACCGGGCTGCTGCGCGGCGCCGGCTACCACGCCTTCGACGAGTCCCGCGGCCTGCCCGCCCCCGCCGAGCCCGGGCACGCCGCGCTGGCCGCCCCGTACGCGCACTGCACCGCGCCGCTGCGCCGGCTCGGCGACCGCTTCGCCCAGGAGGTGTGCGCGGCGGTCGCGGCGGGCGAGGACGTGCCGGACTGGGCGCGCGAGGCGCTGCCGGCCGTACCGGCGCTGATGGCGAGCGGGGACCGGCGGGCGGCCGAGGTGGAACGGGCCTGCGTGGACCTGGTGGAGGCCGAGCTGCTGGTGGGGCGGGAGGGCGAGGAGTTCTCGGCGGTGGTGATCGAGGTGGACGGCAAGCGCCCCGGCTCGGGCGTCGTCCAGCTGCGCGAGCCCGCCGTCCGGGCCCGCTGCGACGCCGCCGACGGCACCGGGGGCGGGCCGCCGCTCCCGCTCGGCCGGGTGATCGACGTCCGCCTCGCCCGGGCCGATCCGGCCACCCGTACGGTCCGCTTCGCCGCGGTCTGAGCCCCCCTCACCCGGCCCGGGGTGGGAGGATCGGTCCGTGCCCGATGCCCAGCCTCCCGTCGCACCCGCCGCCGGACCCGCTGCCCCGTCACCCGCCGTGCCGGACACCGGTCGCCGCCGCCGGCTGCTGGTCCTCGCGATCTGCTGCCTGAGCCTGTTCATCGTCGGCCTGGACAACACCGTGGTGAACATCGCGCTGCCGGTGATCCAGAAGGACCTGGACGCCCCGGCCTCCGGCCTGCAGTGGATCATCGACGCCTACACCCTGGTGCTGGCCTCGCTGCTGATGCTGTTCGGCTCGGTGGCCGACCGCTTCGGCCGCCGGCGGGTGTTCCGGATCGGGCTGGCCTGCTTCGCCCTGGGGTCCCTGCTGTGCAGCCTGGCGCCGAGCCTGGAGTGGCTGGTGGCCTTCCGGGCCCTGCAGGCGGTGGGCGGCTCGATGCTCAACCCGGTGGCGATGTCGATCATCACCAACACCTTCACCGACTCGAGGGAACGGGCCCGGGCGATCGGCGTCTGGGGCGGCGTGGTCGGCATCTCGATGGCGCTCGGCCCGCTGCTCGGCGGCTTCCTGGTGGACGGCGCCGGCTGGCCGTCGATCTTCCTGATCAACGTTCCGGTGGCCCTGGTCGCCATCCTGCTGACCTACCGTTACGTCCCCGAGTCGCGCGCGCCGCGGCCCCGCCGGCTCGACCCGGTCGGGCAGCTGCTGATGATCGTCCTGCTCGGCTGCGGCACCGCCGCGATCATCGAGGGCCCGGGCAACGGCTGGACCTCCCCGGTGATCCTGGCCCTCGCCGCGGCCGCGGTCGCCGCGCTGATCGCCTTCCCGCTCTGGGAGCGGCGGGTCGCCGAGCCGCTGGTGGACCCGCGCTTCTTCGCCAGCGCGCCGTTCACCGGGGCCACCGTCACCGCGGTCTGCGCGTTCTCGGCGCTGGGCGGCTTCCTCTTCCTCAACACCCTCTACCTCCAGGACGTCCGGCACTACAGCCCGGTCGAGGCGGGCCTGTGGACGCTGCCGATGGCCGGGATGATGCTGGTCTGCGCGCCGCTGTCCGGGCGGATCGTCGGCAGCCGGGGCCCGCGCCTGCCGCTGGTGGTGGCCGGGCTGGGCCTGGCGGCGAGCGGCCTGCTGCTCACCCGGCTCGGCGCCGACTCCCCGGCCGCGCTGCTGCTGGCCGCGTACGCGCTGTTCGGCTTCGGCTTCGGCCTGGTCAACGCGCCGATCACCAACGCGGCGGTCTCCGGCATGCCGCGCTCCCAGGCGGGCGTGGCCGCCGCCGTCGCCTCGACCAGCCGCCAGGTCGGCCAGTCGCTGGGCGTCGCGGTGATCGGCACGGTCGTCACCTCGGCCGTGGTGGGCCCGATGGCCACCGGCTTCGCCCCGGCCAGCCACGCCGGCTGGTGGATCCTGGTCGGCCTCGGCGGCGCCGTCCTCGTCCTCGGCCTGGTCACCACCGGCGTCTGGGCCGACCGGACCGCCGCGGGGGTGGCCGCCCGCCTCGGCGGCGAGCCGCCGGCGGCCCGGCCCGGTGTTCGGGAGGCTCCGCCCGAGCGGCTACCATGACCACTACGGCGGAAGAGCCGGCCGGGCGGTCGCGACGGGTCCCTGACCCGCCGAGGAACGTCCGGGCTCCACAGAGCAGGGTGGTGGGTAACGCCCACCCGGGGTGACCCGCGGGACAGTGCCACAGAAAACAGACCGCCCACCGCTTCGGCGCGTGGGTAAGGGTGAAACGGTGGTGTAAGAGACCACCAGCGACCGGGGTGACCCGGCCGGCTAGGTAAACCCCACCTGGAGCAAGGTCAAGATCGGTGCCCTCGGGCACCGTGCGCGAGTGTTCGAGGGCTGCTCGCCCGAGCTCGCGGGTAGACCGCACGAGGCTGTCGGCAACGGCAGCCCTAGATGGATGGCCGTCTCCCCGGGCCGCGCGAGCAACCCGGGTGACAGAACCCGGCGTACAGGCCGACTCTTCCGCCCCTCGAACAGCCGAAGGCCCTCCGACCCGCAACGGGTCGGAGGGCCTTTCGCGTCGTCCTTTTCGCGTCGTCCCTTTCGCGTTGTCGCGGGACCTTCGCGCGTCGCGGGGCCGGGTTCAGGCCGGGTGGGTGCCGACGGCGTCGCGGATCTGTTCGCCGAGGCCGCCGTTGACGCGGGCGCAGTTGGCGCAGCAGAAGAACATGCCGGCCACCTCGACGCCGTGGCCCACGATGCGCACGTTGCAGTGTTCGCAGCGGGGGGCGAGCTTCTCCATCGCGCACTCGAAGCTGTCGAAGGTGTAGGTGTCGCCGGTGACCGTCCTGATCTCGAAGGCGAGCCAGTAGTCGTTGCCGCAGGTGACGCAGATGGCCATGGCGGCCGTCTCCTTCCGGTGGGGGCCGGCCCTGGCGGGGCGGCTCCCTCCAGTCTCGAAGGCGTGCCCGGCGGCGGCCACCCGGCGGGCCCGTCCGGCGGGGCGGGCCGCCGGGGCGGGCCGGTGGGAGCGGTCAGCCGGAGTCGGCGGAGAGCTGTTCCAGTGCCCGGACGGCGCGGTCGGCGTCGTCGGCGGCGACGAACAGGTGGTCGTGGTGGAAGCCGGCCACCACGTTGCAGCTGATGCCCTGCTCGGCGAGGCGCCCGGCGACGGCCGCGGTGAGTCCGACGGCCTCCAGTGCGGAGTGGATCTGCAGGGTGATCCAGGCAGCCACGTACTCGTAGCGCAGCCCGAGCGCGTCGGCCTCCTCCTGGGTGACCACCACCGTCACCCCTTCGGGTTCGGCGACGGTCACCACCGGCCGCATGCCGGCGGGCACCTTCGCGGGGAGGGTGCAGTAGACGTACCGCCCCGGGTTGAGCTGCGGGCGCATCCCGCGCAGCAGGGTCGCAAGGTCTCGTTCACCGGCCATGCCCGTCACCGTATCCGTTCCGCCCGGGCCCGCGCGGCCTGTCGCAACCGTGTCGGTATCCGTTGACGAGCGACAGTCACCGATATATCGTCGAACTATCGAGACAGTGACTCGACTGTCCCGACGGAACCGAAGGAACCATCGAGGAGGTGGGCGCTGGTCCTGCCGCGCTCGATGGAACTGGTCGCCGCCGAGCTGGCCGTCGCCCGCTCCGGCGCCGCCTTCCTGCCGGTGGACCCGGACTACC
>NZ_JBHZCY010000180.1:0-15309 GCF_042786665.1 Kitasatospora sp. NPDC059146
CGGGACGACTGCCGTCCCGTGCGAACCGGCCGGCCGGGTGGTGCGTCAACGCGTCACCGCGGTGCGGTAGACCCGCAGGTTGACCGGGATCAGCACCGCGATCAGGGCCGCCACCACGATCACCGCGAGCAGCACCGGGTGCCGGTCCGGCAGGCTGCTGCCGACCACCGACGGGGCGTTGCCCCACAGCTCCCGGCAGGCCGCGGCCACCAGGCTGACCGGGTTCCACTCGGCCACCGCGCGCAGCCAGGCGGGCAGCCCGGACAGCGGCATGAACGAGTTGGACAGGAACGACAGCACGACCAGGAACAGCGCCGAGATGCCGTTGATCGCCTCGGCGTTGCGCATCAGCATGCCGACCAGCGCGCCCAGCCAGAGCATCGCGTAGGCGAAGGCCAGCACCAGGACGAAGCCCAGGGCCGCCGAGCCGACGTCCTTGTGGATCCGCCAGCCGACGCCCAGGCCGGCCAGGGTGACGGCGAAGGTGGCGGCCGCGGCGGTCAGCAGGTCGGCCGCGGTGTGGCTGACCAGCACGGCGGAGCGGCCCATCGGCAGCGAGCGGAAGCGGTCGATCAGCCCGGTGCGCAGGTCGGTGGCCACGCCCAGCGCGGCGACGCCGACGCAGGTCAGGCCGACCTGGGCGAACACCCCGGCCATCACGTAGTCGTGGTACTCGCCGGAGCCGGTCACGGTCACCACGCTGGCGAACAGGTAGCCGAGCACGACCACCATGGTCACCGGGGTCAGGGTGATCGCGATGATCTTCTCCGGGGTGCGCCGCAGGTGCCGCAGGTGGCGGCCGATCAGCGCGGCGGTGTCTCCGATGGCCGTGCCGAGGCCGGCCGAGGCGCCGATGTCGCTCACTGCTCGTCTCCCGTCCGTCCGGCGGCGGCCGCCACCGGTTCCCGTTCGCCCTGCTCGGCCACTTCGCCCTGCCCGGGCCGGTCGCCCTGCCCGGTCCGCGGCTGCGGTGCGCCCGGTGCGAGCGCGGGTGCGCCCTCCTCGGGGGCCCGGCCGATCTGGGTGCCTCGCCCGGTCAGGTGGAAGAACACGTCGTCCAGCGAGGGACGGCGCAGCGCGAAGTCCGTCACCGGCACCCGGGCCGTCTCCAGGGCGACCGCGGCGGCGGCGATGGTGCCGATGCCGTCGGCCAGTTGGACGGTGATCCGGCGCCCGGTGCGGTCCACCTCGGGTTGGGCGGCGGCCACCGGGGCGAGCACGGCCAGGGCCTGGGCGATGGCCGCGTCGGTGCCGACGCCCACCTCCAGCCACTCCTCGCCGACCTTGCGCTTGAGCTCGTCCGGGGTGCCCTCGGCGATCACCGTGCCGGTGTCGATGACCAGGATCCGGTCGGCCAGGAAGTCGGCCTCCTCCAGGTACTGGGTGGTGAGCAGCACGGTCACCCCCTGGGCGACCTGTTCGCGGACCATCTCCCAGAGCACCAGCCGGCTCGCCGGGTCCAGCCCGGTGGTCGGCTCGTCCAGGAACAGCACCTCGGGCCGGCCGATCAGCGCGGCGGCCAGGTCCAGCCGGCGGCGCATGCCGCCGGAGTAGGTCTGGGCCGGCTTCTCGGCGGCGTCCTCCAGCTCGAACCGGGCGAGCAGCTCGGCCGCCCGCTCCCGGGCGCCCTTGCGCCCCAGGTGCAGGAGCCGGCCCAGGAGTTCGAGGTTCTCGCGACCGGTGAGCAGCCCGTCGACGGCGGCGTACTGACCGGCCAGGCCGATCCGCCGGCGCACCTGGCGCTGCTGGCGCACGACGTCGAAGCCGGCCACCTCGGCCCGCCCCTGGTCCGGTTCGAGCAGGGTCGCGAGCAGTCGGACGGTGGTGGTCTTGCCGGCGCCGTTGGGGCCCAGCAGGCCGAGCACGGTGCCGGCCGCGACCTCGAGGTCCACGCCCTTGAGCGCGTGGTGATCGCCGTATCTCTTGCCGAGTCCGGTCGCCCTGATTGCGGTGTCCATCATTCATTCCCCCTTCCACGGAGGTCTGTGGATCGTTCGGAAAGCAGACGCCGGAGCACATTCCGGCGCGGAATCGTGAAATTCGGTGGAATCGTTCGGGTCGGCCCGCGGGCCCGGTCGGGTACTCGCGCACTCGACGACCGGTCGGTCGCTCGGGGCGGCCGGCCGACTTTCCCGAATCATCGGCCCGGCGTCACTCGAATGTGGTCCGCTCGAATGGTTGTCCCTCAACGGGGACCGACCGTAGCACCGGGGAAACGAGGCCGGTAAGGGGCTCCGGCCCGCCTCCGCTGGCAGCAGCTTGCCACCGCAGGATGCTGCAACTCCCAGGGGCTCCAAAGCCGTTCGCGAGGGCCTACGGTCATGGTTATTCCGCCGGTCACCCTCGAGCCGGTCAGGACACATCCAACCCGTCTGTCGCCACCGCGGCTTGATCATTGCCGCCGATCGCAGGAGAGGTAATGGCACGTCAAAGCAATTTCGCGGCCCGGCTGGGCGAGTGGAGTGCCCAGCACCGCAAGACAGCCGTCTTCGGCTGGATCATCCTGGTCATCCTGGTCACCGTGCTCGGTGGCATGGTCGGGCAGAAGAGCCTGACCCAGGCCGACTACGGGACCGGGGAGTCCGGCAAGGCCGCCCAGATCCTCAAGGACGCCGGGATCAACGACCCGGTCAACGAGCTGATCCTGGTCCACAGCGACGCGCTGACCGCGGACTCCGCGGAGTTCCGCGGCGCCGTCCAGGCCACCGCCGACGCGGTCAACAAGACCGGTCTCGCGGAGAACCTGCGGGACCCGTACACCACCCAGGCCTTCTCGGCCGACAAGCACTCGGCGCTGATCATGTTCGCCGTCACCGGCGACCCGGACACCGCGGCCGACCGGATCGACCCGGTGATCACCGCCGTCCAGGACACCGCCAAGGCCCACCCCCAGGTGACCCTCGGCGAGTTCGGCGGCGCGACCGCCCTCAAGGGCATCAACGACAGCCTCGGCGACGACTTCACCCGCGCCGAACTGACCGCCCTGCCGGTCGCGTTGGGCATCCTGCTGGTGGTCTTCGGCGCCTTCGTGGCGGCCGTGCTGCCGGTGGCCCTGGCGGTCACCGCCTGCATCGGCGCGCTCGGGCTGCTCGCGCTGAGCAGCCAGGCGGTGCCGGTGGACGGCATGACCAACTCGGTGATGTTCCTGATGGGCCTCGCCGTCGGCGTCGACTACTGCCTGTTCTACCTGCGCCGCGAGCGCGAGGAGCGGGCGGCCGGCCGGGACAAGGCGACCGCGCTGCGGATCGCCGCCCACACCTCGGGCCACTCGGTGATGGTCTCCGGCCTCACCGTGATGGTCGCGATGGCCGGCATGTTCCTCTCCGGGCTGACCGTCTTCGAGGGCTTCGCGATGGCCACCATCGAGGTCGTCGCGGTCGCGGTGGTCGGTTCGATGACCGTGCTGCCGGCCCTGATGTCGATGCTCGGCGACAAGGTCGCGGCCGGCCGGATCCCGTGGATCAGCAAGCGCCGTCAGACCGCCGCGGCGAGCCCGAAGCCCGCCAACGCGCTGCTGCGCGGCGTGCTGGCCCGCCCGGGGATCTTCGCCCTGCTGTCCGCCGCCGTGCTGCTGGTGCTGGCCCTGCCGGCGCTCGGCATGAAGACCGAGAAGCTCGGCATGGACAAGCTGCTGCCCTCCGACAACCCGCTGGTCTCGGTCTCGCAGCGGATCGACCGCGAGTTCCCGGGGTCGCCCTCGCCCGCCACCGTGGTGGTCAAGGCCGACTCCATCGACTCGCCGCAGGTCGCCAAGAGCATCGAGGACTTCAAGCAGGCCGCCCTGGCCTCCGGGAAGACCGGCAACCAGATCGACGTGCGGTACTGGAAGGACAAGAACATCGCCCAGATCAGCGTTCCGCTGGCGGGCAACGGCACCGACGCCACCTCCAAGGCGGCCCTGTCGGCGCTGCGCGGGCAGATCGTCCCGCAGACCCTCAAGACCGTTCCGGGCACCACCGCGCTGGTCGCCGGCGACCTCGCCTTCTCGGTCGACTACAACAACCAGCTGGACCGCAGCATCGTCCCGGTGTTCGCCTTCGTCATGGGCGTCACCTTCCTGCTGATGCTGGTCTCCTTCCGCTCGCTGACCATCTCGATCACCTCGATCCTGCTCAACCTGCTCTCGGTGGCGGCCGCGTACGGCGTGATGACCGCGGTGTTCCAGCACGGCTGGGGCGCCTCGCTGGTGGGCACCAAGGCGCCGGGGGCGATCGAGTCCTGGATGCCGCTGTTCGTCTTCGTGGTGCTCTTCGGCCTCTCGATGGACTACCACGTGTTCGTGGTCTCCCGGATCCGCGAGGCCTACCTCTCGGGCAGGTCCAGCCGGGAGGCGGTCGGCCTCGGCATCCGCAACACCGCCGGGGTGGTCACCAGCGCCGGTCTGATCATGGTCGCGGTGTTCGCGGTCTTCGGCACCCTGGGCATGCAGGACTTCAAGCAGCTCGGCATCGGCCTGGCGGTCGCGGTCCTGCTGGACGCCACCCTGGTCCGCGCGGTGCTGCTGCCCGCGGTGATGGCCCTGCTCGGCGACGCCAACTGGTACCTGCCGCGCTGGCTGGGCGGCGGCCGCACCACCCGCGCCGCGCACGCCGCCGGGGCGCACCACGCCGCCGGCCAGCACGAGCCGGCCGGCACCGCCTACGTCGGCTGACCCGGCCCCGCCCGCCCCTCAGCACCGCCCGACCCCCGCCCGCACCGGGCGGACCCGACTGGAGCCACCACCGTGTTCGAGTTCAGAGTCATCGACGGCACCACCGCCCGCGAGCTCATCGCGGGAGCCCGCCCGAGGATCGTCCAGGAGGTCCGGGAGACCTACCTGACCCACGGCGCCGGCGAGTCCGTGAACCCCGACAGCTACTTCCTGCGGTTCCCGGCCAAGCCGGACGCCCGGATCATCGCCCTGCCGGCCTACCTCGGCGGCGGCGTCGGACTGGCCGGGATCAAGTGGATCAGCAGCTTCCCGGCCAACGTCGAGCGGGGCTTCCCGCGCGCCTCGGCCGCCCTGCTGCTGAACGACTACGAGACCGGCTACCCGTTCGCCGTCCTGGAGGCCTCGCAGATCAGCGCGGCCCGCACCGCGGCCTCCGCCGTGCTCGCCGCCGAGGTGCTCAGCGGCGGCCGTACGGCGGGCCGGCTGGCGGTGGTCGGCGCCGGCATCATCGCCCGCAACATCCTGGAGTTCTTCGGCGCCCAGCAGTGGGAGATCGACGAGCTGGTGGTGCACGACCGCAAGGCCGAGTACGCCCGGGCGCTGGTCGACCACGCCGACGCCGAACTCGGCTACCCGGCCCAGGTGGTGGAGGACCTGCACGAGGCGCTCAAGGGCGCCGACGTGGTGGTGCTGGCCACCACCGCGGGCGAGCCGTACATCCTCGACCCGGAGACCTTCGCCCCCGGGCAGCTGGTGCTCAACATCTCGCTGCGCGACCTCGCGCCGGAGATCATCGGCGGCGCGTACAACGTGCTCGACGACGTGGAGCACTGCATGAAGGCGAACACCTCTCCGCACCTGGCCGAACAGCTCTACGGCAACCGGGAGTTCGTCACCGGCACGCTGGCCCAGGTGATCGAGGGCGAGGTCGCCGTCGGCACCGACCGCCCGGTGGTCTTCTCGCCCTTCGGCCTCGGCGTGCTCGACCTGGCGGTCGGCGCGCTGGTGCACGACGAGGCGGTGGCGGCCGGCCGGGCGACCGAGATCCCCGGCTTCTTCGCGGAGACCACCCGCTGGTAGCCCCACCCCGGGCCCGCCCCACCGGGCCCGCCGACCCCGGGCCCGCCCCCCCACGAAGGGCCCGGCACCACCGACGAGGGCCCCGACCGCCGTGACCGCGGTCGGGGCCCTCGTGGCGTGCTCAGGCCTGCGCGCCGCCGAAGCGCGCCGCCCAGGCCGCCAGGTCCTCGTCGGTGACCTTCGCGAACAGCACCGGCGGCACGGTGAACGGCGTCCCGGCCGGGACGAGGTCCAGCGCCCGGGCCGCGTCCCCGTCGATCCAGGTCCGGGTGTCCCCGGGCAGCGCGAAGGCGCCGCGCATCGCGGCCGCCGCGGTCGGGACGAACGGCTCGGACACCACCGCGTACAGGTGGATCAGGTTCATCGCCGTCCGCAGGGTCAGCGCCGCCGCCTCCGGGTCGGTCTTCACCTGGAGCCAGGGCGCCTTCTCGTCCAGGTAGGCGTTTCCGGCGCTCCACAGCGCGCGCAGCGCCTGCGCCGCCTTGCGGAAGTTGAGCGCCTCCAGCTGGGCCTCGTACTCGGCCAGCAGGCCGGCGGTCTGCTCGCCGAGCCGCTCCTCGGCCCCGCCCGGCGCGGCCCCGGCCGGGACTTCGTCGCCGAAGCGCTTGCGGCTGAACGAGAGCACCCGGTTCACGAAGTTGCCGAGGGTGTCGGCGAGGTCCTTGTTGACCACCGAGGCGAAGAGGTCCCAGGTGAAGCTGGAGTCGTCCGACTCGGGGGCGTGCGCCATCAGGAAGTAGCGCCAGTAGTCGGCGGGCAGCAGCTCCAGCGCGACGTCGGTGAAGATGCCGCGCTTCTGGCTGGTGGAGAACTTCCCGCCGTAGTACGTCAGCCAGTTGAAGGCCTTGACGTAGTCGACCTTCTTCCACGGGCGGCGCGAGCCGAGGATCGTCGCCGGGAACATCACGGTGTGGAACGGGACGTTGTCCTTGGCCATGAACTCGGTGTAGCGGACGGTGTCGTCGGCCTCGTACCACCAGGACCTCCAGTCCCGCGGCTGCCCGGCCGGGGCGGCGTCCGCCCACTCCTTGGTGGCGCCGATGTACTCGATCGGGGCGTCGAACCAGACGTAGAACACCTTGCCCTCGGCGGCCAGTTCGGGCCACACGTCGGCCGGCACCGGGACGCCCCACTCCAGGTCGCGGGTGATCGAGCGGTCCTGGAGGCCCTCGGTCAGCCACTTGCGGGCGATCGAGGAGGCCAGCACCGGCCAGTCGTCGCCGTGCGCGGCGATCCAGGCCTCGACCTCCTGGGTCAGCTTCGACTGGAGCAGGAACAGGTGCCTGGTCTCCCGGACTTCGAGGTCGGCGCTGCCGCTGATCGCCGAGCGCGGCTCCAGCAGGTCGGTCGGGTCCAGCACCCGGGTGCAGTTCTCGCACTGGTCGCCGCGCGCCTTGTCGTAGCCGCAGTGCGGGCAGGTGCCGACGATGTAGCGGTCCGGCAGGAAGCGGCCGTCGGCGTTGGAGTACACCTGGCGGACCGCGCGCTCCTCGACGAAGCCGTTGCGCTGGAGCTCGCGGGCGATCTCCTGGGTGATCTCCCGGTTCTGCGGCGAGGAGCTGCGGCCGAAGTGGTCGAAGGACAGCCCGAAGCCGTCGTACACCGCCCGCTGGGCGTCGTGCGCCCGGGCGCAGAACTCGGCGACCGGCAACCCGGCCTCCTGCGCCGCCAGTTCGGCGGGCGTGCCGTGCTCGTCGGTGGCGCAGATGTACAGCACCTCGTGGCCGCGTTGGCGCAGGTAGCGGGCGTGGACGTCCGCCGGGAGCATCGACCCGACCAGGTTGCCCAGGTGCTTGATCCCGTTGATGTACGGAAGGGCGCTGGTGATCAGGTGCCGAGCCATCCTCGGATGCTCCGATTTCTCCCGCACGCGCACCCCACCCGGAGTGCGGTGCCAGGCGCAGGGGTCCACTGTGGGCTGCCAAGCCTACCGTCGGCCGCCCCGCCGACCGGCCCGCGACGGGGGCAGCGCGGCCTCACGGACGGGTGAAGTCGGCGTACCGGTCGAACTCCCCGGCCTTGACCCCGCGGACGAACGCCGCCCACTTGCGCGGCGTGGTCCGCACGACCACCTCGGGCAGGTCCGACTCGCGGATCTCCACCTGCCCGGCGTAGGTTCTGACCTCCACGCAGTCGGTGCTCTCGCCGCTGGCCGACGCCTTGCGCCACGTACTCATGAGAAGTCTTTCAGTAAGGCCCGGATGAACTCCCGGGACTCCGCCGCCCCCAGCGCGATCGCCGCGGTCTTCTCCTTGATCCGTCGGTAGGACGACAATTCCGCTTCGGAGTGCACGAACTTCGGCCCGTGCACGAGCTCGATCTGGACGGTGTCCAGCTCCGGGACGGGCCCGCGCGCGAGATACGGGCTCTCCGAGGAGCCGGTGTACGTGGGCACACTGAACGGGATCACCCGGATCTCCAGTCCGGGCCGCTCGGAATTCAGCAGCAGGCTGTGCAACTGGTCGCGCAGCACGGCGGGGCCGCCGAACTGCATCCGCAGCGCGGATTCGTGCAGGATCGCGCTGTACGGCTTCGGGCGGTCGACGAAGATCTGCTGGCGCCGAATCCGGAATTCCTTCCGGACCTGCGCCTCCTGGCGGTGCTGGGCGGGGAGCCGCTCGAACACCGCGGCCGCGTAGTCCGGGGTCTGTAGCAGCCCGGGGATGAAGGTGCTGTTGAGGATGGAGAGCGACGCGGCGTGGTGCTCCATCTCGGCGATGTCGATGATCCCGCCGGGCATCCGGCCCCGGTAGCCGTCCCACCAGTACTTGCGGCGGTCCTGGGTCATGGCGAGCAGCGCGTCCAGGTACGGGCCGTCGGGGCAGCCGCAGGTGCGCGCCCAGGTCCGGAGCCGTTCGGCGCTGATGCCCGACTTCCCGTTCTCCATCTGGGAGATCTTGGGCAGGTCGGTGCCGATCGTGGCGGCCAGGCTCTTGGGCGTCACGCCCACGCGTTCGCGCATCTTGCGCAGCTCGATCCCCAGGCGCTGCTGGCGGACGGTCGGCGACAAGCGGGGTGGCATGACTCTCTTCTCCGGATCGCGGCTTCGGTCGATGCTTCCGGTGAAGTGTGACGTGCACACCGGGCCCTAGCTAGCGAATTGGGGGATACCCCACGATGGAGTGAACGTCCAGTCCCTCGGTAGCAACTCTGGCACCCTGACCCTATGGTCGTCCGTGTCACTCGCTGACTTGTTGTCCCCTAAACAGTCGCCAAGTCGCCTATCGGCCCTGCCAATCAGCCGTAAATACACCCAGATGCACGGTCAGGGCGTTCGGCATCACCGACCGGAGACAGCCGTGCCCCTTCCTCCCCCTCCCGGCCCCCCGCACCCGCGCCCCCACCGCCCCCACCTCCCCCAGCGCATTTCCGTACCCCGGTGAATGCCCTTCTGGTCGCCGGATTGTCCGCCCTCCTCCTCGCCGTCCTTTTCGTCGGCTGGCTGGTCTGGCTGGTCAACATGCAGCCCCGGGAACTCCGCTCGACAAAACCGGAGTTGATCCCCCGTCATTCCACCCGCGCCGAGCACGAATAGCCCCGGCCCGGGGCCCGCCGTCAGCCGCGGGCGAGGCGGGCGGTCAGGCGGGCCTTGGCGGGGGGCCACTCGTCGGCGAGCATCGAGAAGTAGGCGCTGTCGCGCCAGGTGCCGGTGGGGCGGAGGCGGTGGCGGCGCAGGACGCCCTCGAACCGGGCGCCGAGGCGCAGGATGGCGTTGCGGGAGCGCTCGTTGAGGGCGTCGGTCTTCCAGTAGACGCGGCCGGTGCCGAGGTCCTCGAAGGCGTGGGTGAGCAGCAGCAGCTTGGCCTCGCTGTTGACCGCGGTGCGCCAGACGGAGCGGGCGTACAGGGTGCCGCCGATCTCGACCGACTCGTCCGTGGGGTTGATGTCGTGGTAGCCGGTGATGCCGACGGCGGTGCCGGCCGCGAGGTCGACGGCGGCGAACCAGACCGAGTCGCCCCGCTCGGCCCCGGCGATGCGGAGGTCCAGGATGCGGCCGAGCTCCTCCTCGGAGGCCGGCGGGAGGTCCATGGTCCAGCGCCAGACCTCGGGGTCGGAGCCGATGGCGGCCCACAGGTCGGCGAGGTGGTGGCGCCCCAGCGGCTCCAGGCGGATGTGGCGGCCGGTGAGGGTGATGGCGGTGGGCGGCTTCGCGGTCATGCCCCCGAACGTAGCGCGCCTCTGCACTAGATGCAATGGATTTACGTACTAGTGCAATGAGTCGAGGGCAAAGCGGAGGGCCCCGCGGGACGGTGCGTCCCGCGGGGCCCTCCGGAGGAACGGGCTCAGATGAACGAGTTGATCTGGATCGTCTCGTCCCGGCCCGGGCCGACGCCGATGGCGGAGATCGGCGCGCCGGACATCTCCTCCAGCGCCTTCACGTAGGCCTGGGCGTTCTTCGGCAGCTCGGCGAAGGTCTTCGCCTTGCTGATGTCCTCGGTCCAGCCCGGCAGCGTCTCGTAGATCGGCTTGGCGTGGTGGAAGTCCGACTGGTTGTAGGGGAGTTCCTCGACCCGCCGGCCGTCGATCTCGTACGCGACGCAGACCGGGATCTGCTCCCAGCCGGTCAGCACGTCGAGCTTGGTGAGGAAGAAGTCGGTGAGGCCGTTGACCCGGGTCGCGTAGCGCGCGATGACGGCGTCGAACCAGCCGCAGCGGCGGTCGCGGCCGGTGGTGACACCGCGCTCGCCACCGATCCGGCGCAGCGCCTCGCCGTCCTCGTCGAGCAGCTCGGTCGGGAACGGGCCGGAGCCGACGCGGGTGGTGTAGGCCTTGAGGATGCCGATGACCCGGTCGATCTTGGTGGGGCCGATGCCGGCGCCGGTGCAGGCGCCGCCCGCGGTCGGGTTCGACGAGGTCACGAAGGGGTACGTGCCGTGGTCGACGTCGAGCAGGGTGCCCTGGCCGCCCTCCAGCAGGACGACCTTGTTCGCCTTGAGCGCCTCGTCCAGGACGAGGGTGGTGTCGGCGAGGAAGGGCCGGATCTTGTCCGCGTAGCCCAGGTACTCCTCGACCACCAGGTCGGCCGGGATGGCGCGGCGGTTGTAGAGCTTGACCAGGATCTGGTTCTTGTCGTGCAGCGCCGCCTCGATCTTCTGGCGCAGGATCGACTCGTCGAACAGGTCCTGGACCCGGATGCCGACGCGGTTGATCTTGTCCGCGTAGGTCGGGCCGATGCCGCGGCCGGTGGTGCCGATCCGGCGCTTGCCGAGGAAGCGCTCGGTGACCTTGTCGATGGTCCGGTGGTACGGGGTGATCAGGTGGGCGTTGCCCGAGACCAGCAGCTTCGAGGTGTCGATGCCGCGCTCGTTCAGGCCGGCCAGCTCGGAGAGCAGCACGCCCGGGTCGATGACGACGCCGTTGCCGATGACCGGGGTCACGTTCGGGCTGAGGATGCCGGAGGGGAGCAGGTGCAGGGCGTACTTCTGGTCGCCGATGACCACCGTGTGACCGGCGTTGTTGCCGCCCTGGTAGCGGACGACGTAGTCGACGGAGCCGCCGAGGAGGTCGGTGGCCTTCCCCTTGCCCTCGTCCCCCCACTGAGCGCCAACGAGCACGAGTGCCGGCACAGGCGTACACCCCTTCCGGTTGGGGCATCCTGCGTAGGCCGCAGTCTGCCCCGAGATAGACGAAGCCCCTGGCGCAATGGCGCAAGGGGCTCTTGCACCGAGAGATTACCTGAGGAAGGACCGGTCGTGTCGTCCCTGTCCACGCCTGGAACCGGCGGTCCCGAGCCCCTTCTGCTGCTGCTCGACCCGGTGGCCCGGCGGACCGACGGGGAGTCGGTGCGGATCGCGAGGGACGTGCTCTGCGGGGGTGCGGACGTCAAGGTGGCCTATCCGGACAACCCGACCGAACTCGACCGGATGCTTTCGCACCGGGGTCGGCGGCGACCGGTGGTGATCGGTTCCGACCTCGCCCTGCAGCGGGTGCTCCAGGCCCTGCACCGCCAGCGTGAGCTGGGCGCGGATCCGGTGGGCATGGTTCCGGTCGGCCGCGCGGAGGAGCTGGCGGCGGCCCGCGCACTGGGTGTGCCGGAGGAGCCGGTGCGGGCCGCGCGGGCGGTGCTGTCGGGGTCGCCGCGCACCTTCGACCTGCTGGTGGACGACGGTGGCGGGGTGGCGCTCGGCGGGGTGCGGATCACCGGCGGCGGAGCGCCCCGCTCGGAGGGCCGTCCGGGTGGTTGGCGTTCGCTATGGGCGAAACTGGCTGCGGCCGAGCAGGCGAACGCACTCACCTCCGACGCGGTCGACCACAGCCCCCGGGTCCGGGTCGAGGCGGACGGCCGGCTGCTGGCCGACGTGCACCGCCCGGTCCGGCTGGTCGAGCTGACCCTCACCGGTGCCGGCGCGGACGGCGCCGGCGTGCTGGAGGTGGTGGTCCGCGCGCCCGGCGCGCTGGTGCGGGCGCGGGCGGCCAGTGTCTCGGTGGTCGGGCGCGGCTTCGGCTACGAGGCGGACGGCCATCCGGTCGGCCCGGTCCGGGCCCGGACCTGGACGGTGCACCCGGGCGCCTGGGGCCTGTTGCTGCCCGCCGCGTGACCTCCGGGTGAACCCCGGGTGAGCAGGCTCACGTTCGGAGCCGCCCGGCGACCACCGCTGCGCACACGGAAAGCCCCAACGGGCGCGAACCGCAAGGCCAACCGCCGCCCGCCGGAATTCCCCCACCCGAATTCCCGGCTCCGTAAGGGGTTTTGTCTACGCGCGTTACTCCGCGATCTCCGCCCGGAGCGGACCTCCCGGGTACCGGAAGCCCTGGTCAACTGCCCTAGACTCGAAGGCGTGCCACGTGGTGACGGAAGACTCAACCACGATCTTCTTCCCGGTGAGAAAGGCCCCCAGGACGCTTGCGGCGTCTTCGGTGTCTGGGCTCCCGGCGAGGAGGTCGCCAAGCTCACGTTCTTCGGCCTTTACGCCCTGCAGCACCGCGGTCAGGAATCCGCGGGCATCGCAGTGAGCAATGGCTCCCAGATTCTCGTCTTCAAGGACATGGGACTCGTCTCCCAGGTCTTCGACGAGGCCTCCCTGGGGTCGTTGCACGGGCATATCGCCGTCGGACACGCCCGCTACTCGACCACCGGTTCCTCGGTCTGGGAGAACGCCCAGCCGACCTTCCGGGCGACCGTCCACGGTTCGCTGGCCCTCGGGCACAACGGAAACCTGGTGAACACCGCCGAACTGGCGGCCATGGTCGCCGAACTGCCCGGCGAGGAGCACGTCTCGCGCTCCGGCCGGACCGCCGCGACCAACGACACCGACCTGGTGACCGCGCTGCTGGCCGGCCACCCGGACCTCTCCATCGAGGAGACGGCCAAGGTCGTGCTGCCGAAGGTCAAGGGCGCCTTCTCGCTCGTCTTCATGGACGAGCACACCCTCTACGCCGCCCGCGACCCGCAGGGCATCCGCCCGCTGGTGCTCGGCCGGCTGGAGCGCGGCTGGGTGGTCGCCTCCGAGACGGCGGCGCTGGACATCTGCGGCGCCTCCTTCATCCGCGAGGTCGAGCCCGGCGAGCTCATCGCCATCGACGAGAACGGCATGCGCACCTCGCGCTTCGCCGAGGCCAAGCCCAAGGGCTGCGTCTTCGAGTACGTCTACCTGGCCCGCCCCGACACCTCCATCGCCGGCCGCAACGTGCACCTCTCCCGGGTGGAGATGGGCCGTCGGCTGGCCGTGGAGGCCCCGGTCGAGGCCGACCTGGTGATAGCGACGCCCGAGTCCGGCACCCCCGCCGCGATCGGCTACGCCGAGGCCAGCGGCATCCCGTACGGCTCCGGCCTGGTGAAGAACGCCTACGTGGGCCGCACCTTCATCCAGCCCAGCCAGACGATCCGCCAGCTCGGCATCCGGCTCAAGCTGAACCCGCTGCGTGAGGTCATCGCCGGCAAGCGCCTGGTGGTGGTGGACGACTCGATCGTCCGCGGCAACACCCAGCGCGCGCTGGTGAAGATGCTGCGCGAGGCGGGCGCCGCCGAGGTGCACATCCGGATCTCCTCGCCCCCGGTGAAGTGGCCCTGCTTCTTCGGCATCGACTTCGCCACCCGCGCGGAGCTGATCGCCAACGGCATGACCATCGAGGAGATCGGCCGCACGCTCGGCGCCGACTCGCTCTCGTACATCTCGATCGACGGCATGATCGAGGCCACCAAGCAGCCCAAGGACAGGCTCTGCCGGGCCTGCTTCGACGGCGAGTACCCGATGGAGCTGCCGGACCCGGCGCTGCTCGGCAAGCTCCTGCTGGAGGCCGAGATCAAGGGCGGCCAGCAGCAGCCGGCCGTCCGCGGCAAGCCGACCAGCGGCAGCGACCTGGACGGCGTCCAGTCGCTGCTCGGCGGGGCGGGCGCGGCCGACGCGCTGCGCCGCCCGTAGCGAATCCACGGTGGGGTCCCGCGAACCGGGGCCCCACCGCTGTTTCCGAACCACCCCCACCTGACCCGAAAGGGCCGCACGCAGTGACCAGCAACCAGAACGGCGCCACCTACGCCGCCGCCGGTGTCGACATCGAGGCGGGCGACCGCGCCGTCGAGCTCATGAAGCAGTGGGTGAAGAAGGCCAGCCGCCCCGAGGTGGTCGGCGGTCTCGGCGGCTTCGCCGGCCTCTTCGACGTGTCCGCCCTCAAGAACTACGAGCGGCCGCTGCTGGCCTCGGCCACCGACGGCGTGGGGACCAAGGTGGCCATCGCGGCCGCCATGGACAAGCACGACACCATCGGCCACGACCTGGTCGGCATGGTCGTGGACGACCTCGTGGTGTGCGGCGCCGAGCCGCTCTTCATGACCGACTACATCTGCGTCGGCAAGGTCGTCCCCGAGCGGGTCGCCTCGATCGTCAAGGGCATCGCCGAGGGCTGCGCGCTGGCCGGCTGCGCCCTGGTGGGCGGCGAGACCGCCGAGCACCCGGGCTTGCTCGGCCCGGACGAGTACGACGTCGCGGGCGCCGGCACCGGCGTGGTCGAGGCCGACGCGCTGCTGGGCGCCGAGCGGGTCCGGGCCGGCGACGTGGTGATCGCGATGGCCGCCTCCGGCCTGCACTCCAACGGCTACTCGCTGGTCCGCCACGTGCTGCTGAACGAGGCCGGCTGGAAGCTGGACCGCAAGGTCGAGGAGTTCGGCCGCACCCTCGGCGAGGAGCTGCTGGAGCCGACCCGGATCTACTCGCTGGACTGCCTGGCGCTCACCCGGGCCACCGAGGTGCACGCCTTCTCGCACGTCACCGGCGGCGGCCTGGCGGCCAACCTGGCCCGGGTGATCCCGGAGGGCCTGCACGCCCGCCTGGACCGCGGCACCTGGACCCCGCTGCCGGTCTTCCGGACCGTCGCCGAGGTCGGCAAGGTGGCCACCCTGGAGATCGAGAAGACGCTCAACATGGGCGTCGGCATGGTCGCCGTCGTCCCGCCGCACTCGGTGGACGTGGTGCTGTCGATCCTGGAGGACCGGGGCGTCGAGGCCTGGCTGCTCGGCGACGTGGTCGACCGCACGGACGAGCACGAGGCCGGTGCGGCCCTGTACAACGCCTACGAGGGCTTCACGACGGCCTGACGGCCGGTCGGACGCGCAGAGGGCCCCTCCGGTGCACCGGAGGGGC
>NZ_JBHZCY010000181.1:0-14677 GCF_042786665.1 Kitasatospora sp. NPDC059146
GATGCTCCCCGCGCCCGGGTCGGCCGCGCCGTACCCGCAGACGCGCACCGTCCCCCGCCGCCACCTCCTGATGGAAAGAAGCAGTGCCCATGGCCCGCGACCTCACCCCCGGCTCCGGCATCCGCACCGGTCGGTTGAGGGTGTACCTCGGCTCCGCCCCGGGGGTCGGCAAGACCTACCGGATGCTGGACGAGGCCCGGCGCAGACAGGAGCGCGGGGCCGACGTCGTGATCGGGTACATCGAGTGCCACGGCCGCCGCCACACCGAGGCCATGACCGACGGCCTGGAGGTGCTGCCGCGCGCCCACCGCTCCTACCGCGACGCCGAGTTCGAGGAGATGGACCTCGACGGGGTGCTCGCCCGCCGCCCGTCCGTCGTGCTGGTCGACGAACTGGCCCACACCAACATCCCCGGCGGCCGCCACGCCAAGCGCTGGCAGGACGTCGAGGAACTGCTCGCCGCCGGGATCGACGTCATCACCACCGTCAACATCCAGCACCTGGAATCGCTGAACGACGTCGTCCAGAAGATCACCGGGATCCCGCAGCGCGAGACCGTCCCGGACGAGGTGGTCCGCCGGGCCGACCAGCTCGAACTCGTCGACATGGCGCCCCAGGCGCTGCGCCGGCGGATGGCCCATGGCAACGTCTACAAGGCGGAGAAGGTGGACGCCGCGCTCTCCAACTACTTCCGGGTCGGCAACCTCACCGCCCTGCGCGAGCTCGCCCTGCTCTGGGTGGCCGGCCGGGTGGACGAGGGGCTGCGCGACTACCGGGCCAGCCACAAGATCGACCGGGTCTGGGAGACCCGCGAGCGGGTGGTGGTCGCCCTCACCGGCGGCCCGGAGGGCGAGACCCTGGTCAGACGGGCCGCCCGGATCGCCGCCGCCGCGGGCGGCGAGCTGCTGGCTGTGCACGTGTCCCGCAGCGACGGCCTGGCCGGCGCCTCCTCCGGCGCGCTCGCCCAGCAGCGGCAACTGGTCGAGAGCCTCGGCGGCAGCTACCACGTGGTGGTCGGCGACGACGTCCCCACCGCGCTGCTGGCCTTCGCCCGCGCCCACGACGCCACCCAGCTGGTGCTCGGCACCAGCCGCCGCGGCCGGATCAACCGCTTCCTCACCGGCCCGGGCACCGGGCAGACGACCGTGGACGCCTCCGAGGACATCGACGTCCACATGGTCACCCACGAGTTCACCGGCCGCGGCCGGCTGCCTGCGCTGGGCCGGCGCCACTCCCGGCGCCGCACCGTCGTCGGCTACCTGGCCGGCCTGGTGATCCCCTGGCTGCTCACCGTCCTGCTCTCCCAGGCGCACGACACCATCAACCTCACCACCGACGCGCTGATCTTCCAGCTCGGCGTGGTCATCGTCGCCCTGCTCGGCGGCGCGATGTCCGCCCTGCTGGCCGCGTTCATCGCCTCGGTGCTGCTGAACTACTACTTCATCCCGCCGGTCCACAGCCTGACCATCGGCGAGACCAACAACATCGTCGCCCTGGTGGTCTTCGCCGCCATCGCGCTCGCCGTCTCCACCGTGGTCGACCACGCCGGCCGGCTCACCACCCGGGCCGCCCGGGCCACCGCCGAGGCCGAGACCCTCTCCACCCTGGCCGGCAGCGTGCTGCGCGGCGCCGACGCGCTGCCCGCCCTGCTGGAGAAGTCCCGGACGGCCTTCGGCATGCAGACCGTCGTCCTGCTCTCCCGTTCCGACGGCGAGGTGCTCGCCCACAGCGAGGCCGAGCACCCGGACGAGGACGAGGCGCAGCACGAGACCACCGAGGTCCCGGTCGGCGTCGACGCCGTGCTGATCCTCACCGGCCGCCGGCTGCCCGCCGCCGACCAGCGGGTGCTCACCGCCTTCGCCGCCCACGTCGGCGCCGCGCTGGAGCGCGACCGGCTGGCCGTGGTCGCCGCCGAGGTCGAGCCGATCAAGGCCGCCGACCGGATGCGCACCGCACTGCTCGCCGCCGTCAGCCACGACCTGCGCACCCCGCTGGCCGCCGCCCGCGCCTCGGTCGGCTCGCTGCTCAGCCCGGACGTCGAGTTCTCGCCCGAGGACCAGACCGAACTCCTCGAAACCGCCGACGAATCGCTGGTCAAGCTCACCCGGCTGGTCGACAACCTGCTCGACATGAGCCGCCTCCAGGCCGGCGCGCTCACCCTGCACCTCACCGAGACCCACCTGGACGAGGTCCTGCCCCGGGCGCTCGACAGCCTCCCCGACCCGTACGCGCCGGTCCAGCCGCTCGACCTGGACACCGCCCCGGCGGTGCTCGCCGACCCCCCGCTGCTGGAGCGGGTGCTCGCCAACGTGATCACCAACGCGCTGCGCTACAACGCCCCCGGCGCGCCCGTCCTGGTCACCGCCAGCCACCACGCCGACCAGGTCGAGATCCGGGTGATCGACCGCGGCCCCGGCATCGCCCCCGAGGACCGCGACCGGGTCTTCCTGCCCTTCCAGCGCCTCGGCGACACCGACAACACCACCGGGGTCGGCCTGGGCCTGGCCCTCTCCCGGGGCCTCGCCGAGGCCATGGGCGGCAGCCTGGAGGTGGAGGACACCCCCGGCGGCGGCACCACCATGCTGCTCACCCTGCCGGCCGTCACCGAGCCCGCTGCCGAGCCCGCCGTCACCGAGCCCGCCGCCGAACCGGCCGCCGAGGCCGCCGCCACCGAGCCCGCCGCCACCGAGCACCGTGCCACCGGGGAGGAGCCACCGCACCATGAGTGAGCACACCATCGAGAACTGCGAGATCCTCGTCGTCGACGACGAACCGGCCCTGCTGCGCACCCTGCGGATCAACCTCAGCGCCCGGCAGTACGCCGTCCGCACGGCCGCCAGCGGCAGCGAGGCACTCGACCGGGCCGCGCACTCCGCCCCGGACGCCGTCCTGCTCGACCTCGGCCTGCCCGACCTCGACGGCATGGACGTGCTGCGCGGACTGCGCACCCACAGCGCGGCGCCGATCATCGTGCTCTCCGGCCGCTCCGACGCCGCCGACAAGATCGGCGCGCTGGACGCGGGCGCCGACGACTACCTCACCAAGCCGTTCCTGATGGACGAACTGCTGGCCCGGTTGAGGGCGGTGCTGCGCCGGCCGCTGAGCCCGGCGCCGCCGGGCCGGCCGGTGATCGGCGACCACACCGTCGACCTCGCGGCCACCACGGTGGTCGGGCCGGGCGGACCGGTGCGGCTCACCCCGACCGAGTGGCGGATCCTCAGCCTGCTGCTCGCCAACCCCGGCCGGCTGGTGCCTGGGCGGCAGATCCTGCGCGAGGTGTGGGGGCCGGCCCAGGAGGCGCGCGGCAACTACCTGCGGGTGTACCTGGCCGGGCTGCGGCGGAAGTTGGAGCGCGACCCGGCCCGGCCGCGGCACCTGATCACCGAGCCGGGGATCGGCTACCGGTACGTGCCGTAGCCGCCGGTCCGTGCCAGGGGTGCCGGTCCGTGCCGTAGTCGCCGGTCGGCGTCGTGGGGCCGGTCCGTGCCGTAGCCGCCGGTACGCGTCGTGGGGCCGGGCCCGAACGGGGCGGCGTCAACGAGCCGTCAAGAGCCGGCCGGTGGGCGACAGGGGAGCGTCAAGGCCGGTCGGGGGCGGTGGTCCGTGGTCGTAGTGTCGGTGCCGGAACGAGCGGTTCCTGCTCCTTGTGGGGGAGGCCGGGACCGCTCCAGCCGCCGGCCAAGGGCGGCCAGCAGTGGGGGAGGGGCGCGCGACTCGGGTCGCGCGCCCCTTGGCTTTCCCGGCCCCCCGCGCGCTCAGCAGTCCGTGCCGCCGGACTGCCGGGGCAGCGCCAGCGCCACGGTGTCCGCGAACTCCCGGACGGCGCTGGTCCGGCTGACCACCCGGCCGCTGTGCACCACCAGCCGGCTGTGCCCGCCCGCGAGCGCCCCGGCCAGGCTGTCCCCGCGCACCGCCAGCAGCTCCGCCGGGAACCCGGCGTCCACCCGCACCGGCGGCAGCCCGAGCGCCGCCCGGGCCTGGTTCGCCACCGCGTCGTACGCCGCGTCCGGGTCCAGCTCCCCGCTCGCCGCGAGCAGGTAGGCCGCCTCCAGCGGGTCGGCCCGGCCGACCGGGTTGGACGGGTCCCGCAGCGCTCCGCTGCCCGCCGCCAACGGCACCCGGGCCGCGGTCAACTCCCGTACCAGGCCGGGCCGGAGTCCGGCGGGGCGGCCCTCCAGGCCGGTGCAGCCGCCGTTCTGCGGCAGCCAGACCACCCGCACCCCGCTGGTCGCCAGCACGGTGGCCCCGCCGCGGGCCAGCGCCCCGCACGGCCCGAGCGTCACCCGAGGCCGCAGCGGTGCCAGGGCGCCCGTCAGGCGGGCGAGTTGGGTCGCGTCGGCGGCGGTGGTGTGCAGGTCCACCGGGCAGTCCGCCTCCCGGGCGGCCTCCAGCAGCAGTTGGACGTACCCGGCCGGGTCCGGGTCCAGCTCCGGGCAGCCGCCGGCCGCCGTGGCGCCCAGCTTGAGGGCCTCGCGCAGCTGGGTCCGCCCGTCCGCGCCGGCCCGGCCGGTGAGCAGTCGGGGCATCGCCACCGCCTGGAGTTCGGCCAGGCCGCGCAGCGCCTGGCGGGCGGTGAGCACCGCCTCCAGCTGGCGCAGCCCGTGCACGTCGCCGATCCGGACGTGGGTGCGCTGGGCGGTGGCGCCGTAGCCGAGCGAGGTGAGCGCGGCCTCGGTGATCCGGCGGGTGAGGTCGGCGGGGGTGTCCGGGGGCGGGGCGGGCAGGGCGGCGGAGAAGGCGCAGTCGTAGTGGGCGTGCGCCTCGGCGGGGGCGGGGAGCAGCAGGTAGCCCTTGAGGTCGATCCGGGCGCCGGTGGTGACGGTGGGGGCGCCGGGCAGGGCGGGCAGCGGGCCGAGGCTGCCGACGGTGCCGACCGCCTGGATCCGGTCGCCGCTGACCCGCACGTCCACCACCCGTCCGTCGGCCAGCCGGGCCCCGGTGAGCAGGAGGACCGGGCCGTGCCCGAGCGGGTTGGCCGCCGGGCCGGGGCCTGAGTGCGGCCCGTCGGCGGCTGCGCTGTCCATCGCCGGCTCCTTCTCGCGCTGGCCAGTGGGCCCGTGGGGGATCGGGCCGGTGCCCCGGCCAATGAGCGTCGAGCCTATGGCGCACGGGGGCGGGGCGCCGGGAGGCGGGCAATAGTCGTATCGGCTCGGGGCGTACGGCTCGTCGGCCGATCGAACGCCCGGCCTTGGATCGTCCGTCCGTGCACCTCGCCGACCTGCGGTCTTCGCCCCGGGATACGGATTTCACCTCTGGGCGCGGAACGTGTAATCTCTTCCTCGTTCGCCCCTATAGCTCAGTCGGTAGAGCGTCTCCATGGTAAGGAGAAGGTCTGCGGTTCGATTCCGCATGGGGGCTCTGGTGAAAGGCAGTTCGGCTTCGGCCGGGCCGCTGATCACTGTGGCGGTGTAGCTCAGTTGGTAGAGCAAGCGGCTCATAATCGCTGTGTCACCGGTTCAAGTCCGGTCACCGCTACCCCGCGTAGTCGGTCGGGAGATCGCACTCCCGGTCGGCTACTCTTGTTGTGTTCTTATTCGTTGTCCAAGGAAGGCACTCCCGTGGCTGCCACCGACGTCCGCCCGAAGATCACGCTGGCCTGCGTGGAGTGCAAGGAGCGGAACTACATCACCAAGAAGAACCGGCGTAACGACCCGGACCGTCTTGAGATGAAGAAGCACTGCCCCCGCTGCAACTCGCACACCGCGCACCGCGAGACCCGCTGACCCTGCTGCAGGGCGCCGGGCCTGTGTGATTCAGGTCTTCGACTCCGGGCCGTATCCCTCAACAGGGGATGCGGCCCGGAGTCTTTTTTCGTACCCGTCCGGGTATCCACCCGCGTTCCGAGGAGCTGCCGTGGCACTCGACCCCTCTTTCATCGGGCGTAGCTACCCGCCCACCGCCCCGTACGAGGTCGGCCGGGAGAAGATCCGCGAGTTCGCGGTCGCGATCGGGGACGCCAACCCGGCGTACACCGACGCGGAGGCCGCGAAGGCGCTGGGCCACCGGGACGTGATCGCCCCGCCGACCTTCCCGTTCGCGATCGCCTTCCAGGCGGCCGGCCAGGTCGTCGAGGACCCGGAGCTGGGGCTGGACTACAGCCGGGTGGTGCACGGCGACCAGAAGTTCCAGTACACCCGCCCGGTGCAGGCCGGCGACCGGCTGACGGTCGCGGTGACCATCGACAACATCAAGTCGCTGGCGGGCAACGACGTGCTCACCGTGCGTGGCGAGGTGGCGGACGAGATCGGCGAGCACGTGGTGACGGCGATCATGACGCTGGTGGCCCGGGCCGCCGACGAGGCGGGGGAGTGAGCGCGATGGCGATCAACTACGACGAGGTCGAGGTCGGCACCCAGCTGCCGGCCCAGTCCTTCCCGGTGACCCGCGCCACACTGGTGCAGTACGCGGGCGCCTCCGGTGACTTCAACCCGATCCACTGGAACGAGAAGTTCGCGCTGGAGGTCGGCCTGCCGGACGTCATCGCGCACGGCATGTTCACCATGGCCGAGGCGATCCGGGTGGTCACCGACTGGGTCGGCGACCCGGCCGCGGTGGTCGAGTACGGCGTCCGCTTCACCCGGCCGGTGCCGGTGCCGAACGACGGGGTCGGCGCGGTGATCGAGGTCTCCGCCAAGGTCGCCAAGAAGCTGGACGGCCGCAAGGTCCAGGTCGACCTGCTGGCCACCTCGGGCGGCCAGAAGGTGCTGGGGATGTCCCGGGCGGTCGTCCGGCTCGCCTGAGGCCTTCGTCACTCCGACCGCCCCGGGGCCCGTTCGACGGGTTCCGGGGCGGTCGGGTTTTTCGGTGCCGAGCCCTTGCCGAGATAGTGATTGGTCACTAACTTAGAGCCCATGGCGAAGATGAGCATGCGGATGAGCGCGGAGGAGCGACGCGAGAGCGTCGTCCGGGCCGCGATGATCGAGTTCGCCAGGAACGGCTACCGCGGGACGTCCACCGAGTCGATCGCCCGCCGGGTGGGCGTCTCGCAGCCGTACCTGTTCCGGCTGTTCCCGGGCAAGCAGGCGATCTTCACGGCGGCCGCCGAGCGCTGCATCGAGGAGACCTGGAAGGTCTTCGACGTGGCGTCGGCCGGGCTGACCGGCGAGGAGGCCGCCGCGAAGATGTCCGAGGCGTACATGGGCCTGGTCGAGGACGGCGAGCAGCTGATGATGCAGATGCAGCTGTACGTCTCGGTGTTCGCCTCCCGGATGGCCGGTGAGGACGAGATCGGCGAGACCGCCCGGCGGTTGTGGGGGGAGCTGTTCGAGCGGGTGCGGGAGCGGGTCGGCGGCGACGTGCAGGGGACCACCGAGTTCTTCGCGTACGGGATGCTGATCAACGCCCTGGTGGCGCTGGGCTTCCCCCGGGAGCACCGGATCTGGGACGGCTTCGGCGAGCGCGAGGAGGCCGGGTAGCGGGTCGCGCGGCGCGGTCCGGGCGGCCCACTTTTCGGCCCTCAAAAGTTAGTGATCAATAACTATCCGGGAAATCCTGGGGGGACGTTCATGACGGAGCACACAGCAGCAAGCGCGACCGGGGCCGAGGCGGCGGAGGCGGCCGAGGGGGCCGAGGTGGCGAAGGCGACCGGGGCCGAGGTGGCGGCCACGGAGCGCCCGGGCCTCGGCCGTACCGGCGTCTGGACCTTGGTGATCACCGCCCTCGCGGGCTTCATGGCCGCGCTGGACAACCTGGTCGTCACCACCGCGCTGCCCTCCATCCGCGAGGAGCTCGGCGGCGGGCTGTCCGACCTGGAGTGGACGGTCAGCGCCTACACCCTCTCCTTCGCCGTGCTGCTGATGTTCGGCGCGGCGCTCGGCGACCGCTTCGGCCGCCGCCGGATGTTCGTGATCGGGCTCACGCTCTTCACCGTCGGCTCGGCCGCGGCCGCGCTCTCGCCCGGCATCGGCGAGCTGATCGCCGCCCGTGCCCTCCAGGGCGTGGGGGCCGCGGTGGCGATGCCGCTCACCCTCACCCTGCTGACCGCCGCCATCCCGGCGGCCAAGCGCGGGATGGCCTTCGGCATCTGGGCCGGTGTCAACGGCCTCGCCATCGCCACCGGACCGCTGGTCGGCGGCACCCTGACGGAGAACTTCTCCTGGCAGTGGATCTTCTGGGTGAACGTCCCGGTCGGCGTGGTCCTGGTGCCGCTGGCCGCCGTCAAGCTGCGCGAGAGCCGGGGCGCCAACCCGGCGCTGGACGCGGTCGGCACGGTGCTGGTGAGCCTCGGCCTGTTCGGCGTCGTGCTCGGCCTGATCCGCGGCAACCCGGACGGCTGGACCAGCCCGCTGGTGCTGGGCGCACTGGCCGGCGGCGTCCTGCTGCTGATCGCCTTCGTCCGGTACGAGCAGCGCGGCGCGAAGCACCCGATGCTCCCGATGCGGCTGTTCCGCAACCGGACCTTCACCGCCGTCAACGCCTCCGGCCTGCTGATGTCGCTCGGGATGTTCGGCTCGATCTTCCTGATCAGCCAGCACCTGCAGACCGTCGGCGGCTACACCCCGGAGGAGGCCGGCGTCCGGATGCTCCCGTGGACCGGGGTGGGGCTGATCGTCGCCCCGCTCGCCGGGATCCTGGCCGACCGGCTCGGCGGCCGCCCGATCGTGGTGCTCGGGCTGGTGCTGCAGGGCGTCGGCCTGGCGCTGTACGCGGCGATCAGCGCCGGACTCGGGCACTACGCGTACGGCCCGGTGGTGCCCGCCGTGGTGATGTGCGGGGTCGGCATGTCGATGTACTTCGCGCCGACCGCCGCCATGGTGATGGACAGCGTCCGGCCCGAGGAGCAGGGCATCGCCTCCGGCGCCAACAACGCGCTGCGCGAGGTCGGCGGCGCGCTCGGGGTGGCCGTGCTGGCGGCGGTCTTCTCGGAGCAGGGCGGGGACGGCTCGGCCGGGACCTTCGTCCACGCGATGGGGCCCGCGCTGTACGTCGGAGCCGCGGTGGTGCTGGCGGCCGGGGCCTGCGCGCTGCTGCTGCCGGGCCGGACGGCGAAGGCCGGGGCGGTGGTCGCCGGAGCGGTGGCCGCCGAGCAGTCCGCCGCGATCGAGCGGGCGGCGGACACCGAGGGCGTCGAGAGCATCCAGGGCGTCGAGAGCGTCGAGGGCGTCCAGGGCGCAGAGGAGGCCGTCCCGGCCGAGGCCTCGAAGGCCTGAACGGTGGGGTGCGGGTCACGGGGGCGGCCGAGCGGCCGCCCCCGTCCCCGTACGCTGGTGGGCGTGCTGGTAGAAAACGACGCCCCCCTCGCCCCGCTCACCACGCTCCGGCTCGGCGGCCCGGCCCGTCGGCTGGTCACCGCCCACACCGACGACGAGGTGATCGCCGCCGTCCGCGAGGCCGACGCGGCCGGTGAGCCGCTGCTGGTCCTCGGCGGCGGCTCCAACCTGGTGATCGGCGACGCCGGCTTCCCCGGCACGGTGCTGCGGGTCGCCACCACCGGGTTCGCCCTGGACGGCACTGTGCTGGAGCTGGCGGCCGGCGAGGTGTGGTCGGAGGCGGTCACCCGCGCGGTGCGCGAGCACGGCCTGGCCGGCATCGAGTTCCTGGCCGGCATCCCCGGCTCGGCCGGTGCCACCCCCGTGCAGAACGTCGGCGCGTACGGCCAGGAGGTGGCCCAGACCGTCACCGAGGTGGTCGCGTACGACCGCACGGCGGGCGAGGTGGTCACCCTCTCGAACGACGAGTGCGGGTTCTCCTACCGGCACAGCCGCTTCAAGGCCCGGCCGGACCGCTACGTGGTGCTGCGGGTGCGGTTCGCCCTGGCGGACCACGCGGGGCTCTCCACCCCGGTCAAGTACGCCGAGGTGGCCCGGCACTTCGGTGTCGAGCAGGGCGAGCGGGTGCCGCTGGGCGAGGCGTACGACGCGGTGCTGGGGCTGCGCTCCGGCAAGGGCATGGTGCTGGACCCGGCGGACCACGACACCTGGTCGGCCGGCTCCTTCTTCACCAACCCGGTGCTCACGGCGGCGCAGTACGAGTCCTTCCGCACCCTCCCGGGTGCCCAGGACGCCCCCGCCTACCCCGCCCCGGAGGGCTGCACCAAGACCTCGGCGGCCTGGCTGATCGACCGGGCGGGCTTCGCCAAGGGCTACGGCGACGGCCCGGCCACGCTCTCCACCAAGCACACCCTGGCGCTGACCAACCGCGGCGCGGCCACCGCCGAGGACCTGCTGGCCCTGGCCCGGGAGATCCGGGACGGGGTCCGCGAGGCCTTCGGGGTGGAGCTGGTGAACGAGCCCGTGATGGTGGGCGTCAAACTCTGAGGCGTGTCCAGGGGCCCTGGCGGGCCCGTGCCCAGGGGTTCTAGCGGGCCGGGTGCCCGTCGACCAGCCAGGCGTCGATGTCCGCCAGCAGCTCCTTGCGGACGGCCTCCGGGGCGCACGAGCCGCGGACCGACTGCCGTGCCAGCTCGGCGAGTTCGGCGTCGGTGAAGCCCAGGGCGTCGCGGGCCAGGTCGTACTGGGCGACCAGCCGGCTGCCGAACAGCAGCGGGTCGTCCGCGCCGAGCGCCAGCGGTACCCCGGCGTCGAACAACCGGCGCAGCGGTACCTCTTCCGGGTGTTCGTAGACGCCGAGCGAGACGTTGGAGGACGGGCAGACCTCGCAGGTGATCTGGCGGTCCGCCAGCCGGGCCATCAGCCGCGGGTCCTCGGCGGCCCGCACGCCGTGGCCGATCCGGCCGGCGCCCAGGTCGTCCAGGCAGTCCCGGACGGACTCCGGCCCGGCCAGCTCGCCGCCGTGCGGGGCGGCCAGCAGCCCGCCCTTGCGGGCGATCTCGAAGGCCCGGTCGAAGTCCCGGGCCAGGCCGCGGCGCTCGTCGTTGGAGAGGCCGAAGCCGACCACGCCGTGGTCGGTGTAGCGGACGGCGAGCCGGGCCAGCGTCCGGGCGTCCATCGGGGACCTCATCCGGTTCGCCGCGACCAGCACCCGGATGCCCACCCCGGTGGCCGCGGCGGCCTGCTCGACCGCGTCCAGGATCAGCTCCAGGGCGGGGATCAGCCCGCCCAGCCGGGGCGCGTAGGAGGTCGGGTCGACCTGGATCTCCAGCCAGCGGGAGCCCTCCCGCCGTTCGTCCTCGGCGGTCTCCAGGACCAGCCGGCGGATGTCCGACTCGTCCCGGAGCACCGAGCGGGCGGTGTCGTAGAGGCGCTGGAAGCGGAACCAGCCGCGCTCGTCGGTGGCGCGGAGCTTGGGCGGCTCGCCGGAGCTGAGCGCCTCCGGCAGGCGGACGCCGTGCTTGTCGGCCAGCTCCAGCAGGGTGGCGGGCCGCATCGAGCCGGTGAAGTGCAGGTGCAGGTGGGCCTTCGGGAGGCCCCTGACGTCTCGCGGGTTCAACAGGCGTTCCATTTTCCGATACTGCCGTATGAGGCCCCCAAACGGGAACCGCCCTCTTTCCGTCCCCCGAAGGGGTGAAAGAGGGCGGTGCGGCGGGTGAATCCGCCGTGTCCGGTTGACGTCGGACGTCAGTCGCGGGCCTCGCCGAGCAGCTTCTGGAGCCGGCTGATGCCCTCGACCAGGTCCTCGTCGCCGAGCGCGTAGGAGAACCGCAGGTAACCGGGGGTGCCGAAGGCCTCGCCCGGGACGGCGGCGACCTCGACCTCGTCCAGGATCAGACTCGCCAGCTCGGCGGAGGTCTGCGGGCGCTGACCGCGGATCTCCTTGCCCAGCAGGCCCTTGACCGAGGGGTAGGCGTAGAAGGCGCCCTCGGGCTCGGGGCAGAGGACGCCGTCGATCTCGTTGAGCATCCGCACGATGGTCCGGCGGCGGCGGTCGAAGGCGGTGCGCATCTCGTGCACGGCGGACAGGTCGCCCGCGACGGCGGCGATCGCGGCGCGCTGGGCGACGTTGGAGACGTTGGAGGTGGCGTGCGACTGCAGGTTGGTCGCGGCCTTGATCACGTCCTTGGGGCCGATCACCCAGCCCACCCGCCAGCCGGTCATCGCGTAGGTCTTGGCCACGCCGTTGACCACGATGCACTTGTCGGCCAGCTCGGGCAGCAGGGCCGGCAGCGAGGTGAAGGTCGCGTCGCCGTAGACCAGGTGCTCGTAGATCTCGTCGGTGAGCACCCACAGGCCGTGCTCCAGCGCCCAGCGGCCGATCGCCTCGGCCTCGTCGCGGGTGTACACCGCGCCGGTCGGGTTGGAGGGCGAGACGAACAGCACCACCTTGGTGTTCTCGGTGCGGGCGGCCTCCAGCTGCTCGACCGAGACCTTGTAGCCGGTGGTCTCGTCGGCGACGACCTCCACCGGGACACCGCCGGCCAGCTGGATCGACTCCGGGTAGGTGGTCCAGTACGGGGCCGGGACGATGACCTCGTCGCCCGGGTCCAGGATCGCGGCGAAGGCCTCGTAGATGGCCTGCTTGCCGCCGTTGGTGACCAGCACCTGGGAGGCGTCCACCTGGTAGCCGGAGTCGCGCAGCGTCTTGGCGGCGATCGCGGCCTTGAGCTCGGGCAGTCCACCCGCCGGGGTGTAGCGGTGGTTCTTCGGGTCGCGGCAGGCCTCGACGGCCGCCTCGACGATGTAGTCCGGCGTCGGGAAGTCGGGCTCACCGGCACCGAAGCCGATCACCGGGCGGCCGGCGGCCTTGAGGGCCTTGGCCTTGGCGTCCACGGCGAGGGTCGCGGACTCGGCGATCGCACCGATCCGGGCGGAGACCCGGCGGTCGGCGGGGCGGAGGGACTGGTCGGGCTGCGGGGTGGAAGCGCTCATGCCTGCATCGTCGCAGAACCGGGACGGACCGGGCGTGGCGGTTCCAGTATCCGTACGGCCCCGTCCGCATCGCGGCCCCCGGCGATCCGCCGGTGCGCGCCCCGCCGGGCCGGACATCCGCCGGGCGGACGGTGGTCCCGGAAGAAGAGGTTCGACCAAACACCCCTCGACCACGTACACTCGCTGCTCGACGGCCCGCCGAAAAAGACCGGAGCTTTCACCGCCTGTACAGACAGCGGGGGGAGATGCGGTAGGTTGGTCGCCACCAGGGGCCGCGAGGTTCCGTAGGGCAATAGCTCAATTGGTAGAGCACCGGTCTCCAAAACCGGCGGTTGGGGGTTCGAGTCCCTCTTGCCCTGCTGCTTGATCCGCATTCAGCCCGTTCGCTCCACAGAGCGAGCGGGCTTGATGCGGAGAGGGCTCCGATCAGCACCGCTTAAGCCGACCGCTCGTGCCTGAAACGGGTACGCAGGTGATGTTCGGCCGGACCCGGATTCAGGTGAGGACGAGTGACGGAGACCACGGGCTCCACCGCAACGCCTGAGAGCGGCAACCCCGAGGGGACCGACGGCGCTGCCGAGACCGCTGCTGTCGAGGGCGACAAGACCTCCGGCAAGCAGAAGAAGTCCGGCAAGCGGGCCAAGAAGGGCCTCTTGGCGCGGATGGGCCTGTTCTACCGCCAGATCATCGCGGAGCTCCGCAAGGTCGTCTGGCCCACCCGGAGCGAGCTCACCAACTACACGGCGGTCGTGGTGACCTTCGTCGTGGTCGTGATGGGCTTCGTCTACGGCCTCGACTACGGCTTCGCCAAGCTGAGCCTCTTGGTCTTCGGCTGATCGAGCCCCCACCTCCGAACCACCTCCCGACCCGGGCCGAATCATCGGTCCGGGTCGAGCTGTCGGCGGCGGACGTACGCGCGCGTACCGTGGACTCGGTACTGTTGAAGTCTCCGAGACCTCTCCTGGCGACCGCGCGAGCGGCTGCGCGCCGGGCCGGTTCCGGAGCGCGCCACCTTCACCATCTCCAGGAAAGAAGCAGCCACCGTGTCTGAGTCCCCCCTGTACGACGCCGACGAGACCGTCCGCGAGGCGGATGTCGCCGCCGAGCTGGACGCGGCCGAGCTGGCTGTCGACGCAGAGTCCGCCGAGCAGGTCGTCGACGCCGTGGACAGCGACGAGGACGAGGTCGAGGCGTACGACGAGGCCGAGGCCGGCGAGCCCGCCGAGGAGGCCGCGCTGCACGTGGAGGTCGACGAGGAGCTCGCCGCCGAGGAGTCGGTGGACGAGGAGCCGGCCGAGGACGAGGACGCCGAGGCCCTCGAGGCGGAGGACGCCGAGGAGGAGGCCGAGGTCGAGGTCGACCCGGTCGCCAAGTTCCGCGAGGACCTGCGCTTCATGCCGGGCGAGTGGTACGTGATCCACACCTACGCGGGCTACGAGAACCGGGTCAAGCAGAACCTGGAGCAGCGCGCCGTCTCGCTGAACGTCGAGGAGTACATCTTCCAGGCCGAGGTGCCGCAGGAGGAGGTCGTCCAGATCAAGAACGGCGACCGCAAGACCATCCGGCAGAACAAGCTCCCCGGCTACGTCCTGGTCCGCATGGACCTCACCCCGGAGTCCTGGGGCGTCGTGCGCAACACCCCCGGTGTCACCGGCTTCGTGGGCAACGCCTACGACCCGTACCCGCTGACCCTGGACGAGGTCGTCAAGATGCTCGCCCCGGACGTCGAGCGCCAGGCGGCCAAGGAGGCCGGCAAGCCCTCCCCGGTCAAGCCGAGCGAGATCCAGGTCCTGGACTTCGAGGTCGGCGACTCGGTCACCGTCACCGACGGCCCGTTCGCGACCCTCCAGGCGACCATCAACGAGATCAACCCCGACTCGAAGAAGGTCAAGGGCCTGGTCGAGATCTTCGGCCGGGAGACCTGCGGCAGCGCGGCCAGCGCGTCGATCTCGGCGAGCGCCTCGTCCAGCGCC
>NZ_JBHZCY010000182.1:0-14284 GCF_042786665.1 Kitasatospora sp. NPDC059146
GGTCGGCTCCTGCACGGCCGCTCCCGATGGGCGGCCGTAGGTGTCAGTGCAGTCGGTGTGGTGTCACTCGGCGACGGGCGCCGTGGCCGACGAGGCGGCGGTGCCGGCCGCAGCGGCCTTGGCCGCCTCCTCCGCCTCGATCTTGGCGTGGGTCTTGGCCGCGCGGCGCTTCATCACCCAGGCCGAGGCCGCCCCGATCACCACGGCGGCCGCGAGGCCCGCCCAGGAGAACCGGGAGAGCCAGGGCTCGATGGCCTTGCCGACCTTGTAGACCAGCAGGGTCGTGCCACCGGCCCAGACGATGCCGCCCAGCACGTTGGCGATCAGGAACTTCCAGTACGGCATCCGGAGCGCGCCCGCGAGCGGACCGGCGAAGATGCGCAGCAGGGCGATGAAGCGGCCGAAGAAGACCGCCCACATGCCCCACTTCTGGAAGGAGCGCTCGGCGGTGGCCAGGTGGGAGGGCCCGAAGTGCTTGGGGAACTTCCGTCCGAGCTTCTCGAACAGCGGCTTGCCGCCCTTGCGGCCGATCGAGTAGCCGATCGAGTCACCGATGATCGCGCCCGCGATCGCGCAGATCGCGATCCCCCACGGGCTCACCACACCCTTGACCGCCATCAGGGACGCCGTGACCAGCGCGATCTCGCCGGGCAGCGGGATGCCCAGCGACTCGATCCCGATGATCAGGCCGATCAGGGCGTACACCGCGGTCGGTGGGACGCTCTCGATCCAGGCGTCGATGTGCAAGGCCAGTACCTCCGTGGCAGGTCGGGCCGGGGTCGGCTCCCCGTGGAGCCGCACGCCCGTCCCGGCGGTTGTCCGATGGCGGCACCCTGGCCGCTCCCCCCGGGGCGCAGCCTAACGTGCCGGGCGGCCCGTCCCCCTGGCCGATCACCCGTTGTTACGACGTACGTCCCGACTCCCATAGTTCCAGGCCGACCGGCATTTCTTCAAGATTCGGTAAAACGCAGTGCGACGACCGACGGACGCTGCTTGATCACGCGCGCGAGCGGCAGCACGGCGCGCAGCAGTCCGCGCCCGCCCTCCGGGTACACCTCCCGCACGCCGGTGACCGCCGGGTGGGCCTGCGCCAGCTTGCCGAGCTCGTCGGCGTCCATGCCGAAGGGCATCGGCGGGGCCTGGTAGTGCCGGTCCCGCAGCTTCCCGGCCACGGCCCGGCGGCCGGCCCAGCGCGGTACCGCGTCCAGCACCAGCGCGCCGCCCGGGAAGCGCTCGGCGCAGGCGGCGATCAGCGCCCGGACCTCGGTCGGCCGCAGGTACATCAGCAGGCCCTCGGTGGTGATCAGCACGCCGCGCGCCGGGTCCGGGTCGACCTCGTCCATCCAGCGCGGGTCGGTGGCCGAGCAGGCGAGGATCCGGTGGCGGTCGTCCGGCGGCAGCAGCTGCTCGCGCAGCCGGGCGGTCTCGGGCAGGTCGACGGACAGCCAGCTCGCCCGGCCGTTGTCGACCCGCCAGGCCTGGGTCTCCAGCCCGTCGCCGAGGCCGACCACGGTGCCCCGCGGGTACCGGTCCAGGAAGTCCGCGACCTCCCGGTCGAAGCAGGCCGCCCGCAGCGCCTGCACCTGGCTCACCAGCCGCGACTCCCCGAACCGGGCGGCGAACGGGAAGTCGATCCGCCCCACCAGCCCCACCGCCACCGGGTCGTGCAGCACCGCGTCGGGCCGCCGGGCCTCCACCGCCCGGTGCCACAGCGTCCACAGCGCCGTCTCGGGCACCTTCCCCAGCTCCGGACGTTCCCCGCCACCGCTCACCGCTCACTCCTTCGGACGTGCACCGTGCTCCGGCATGAACCCGCCGATTCTGACACCCGCCCCGGACCGCCCCTCCCGGCGACGCGCCGCGCCGCGCTGCGACGCGGGGCGGGGCGGGGCGAGGCGGGCGTCAGTGGCGGAACACTCCAAGATCCACTCGTGATCGTTGTGCCCGGCGGTGGCCGCTGGCCGCCTCCGTGCTGTCCCAGACTGGCAACGCGGCGCCCTCTCCGGCAGCCGCCTCCACCACCCGGCCCACCCAAGGACTGCCACCGTGAGCGAGCGCGTTCTCATCCCCCGCAACCGGGGGTTCCTCTTCCTCGACTCCCACCCGGCGGGCTGCGGGCGACTGGTCGCCGACATGTGGCAGGACTGCCCCGACCCGGCCCGACTGCCGGACGGCGAAGGGCCGGTGGCCCTGATCATCGGCTCCTCGGCCGGGTACGGCCTGGCGGCCACCGTCGCCGGGCTCAAGCGGGCCGGCATCCGCGGCATCCTGGTCTCCTTCGAGAAGGGCCCCACCGAGCGGCGCACCGCCACGGCCGGCTGGTACCGCACCGCCGCCACCGCCGAACTCGCCCGCGCCGCCGGTCGGGACGTGGTCCTCCTCAACGGCGACGCCTTCTCCGACGCGATGAAGGACCAGGTCGCCGACCTGATCGAGGAGCGCTTCGGCGGCCGGCTGGACCACCTGGTCTACTCGGTGGCCGCGCCCCGGCGCACCGACCCCGACACCGGCACCACCTACGCCTCCGTCCTCAAGCCGATCGGCCGGGCCGACCGCACCAGGACCCTCGTCTTCGACGACCGGGGCCACCCCGAGGTCCGCGAGGTCGGGACCGAACCGGCCGAGGGCGACGACATCGAGCAGACCGTCGCCGTGATGGGCGGGGCCGACTGGGAGCGCTGGATCGACCGCCTCTCCGCCCGGGGGCTCCTCGGCGAGGGCTTCACCACCGCGGCGCTCTCCTACATCGGCTCCCCGCTGACGGCGGCGATCTACCGGCAGGGCACCATCGGCGCGGCCAAGGCCCACCTGGAGGCCACCGCCCGCGCCCTGGACGAGCGGCTCGGCCAGGCGGTCGGCGGGCGGGCCGTCACCTCCGTCAACGGCGCCGCCGTCACCCAGTCCTCCACCGCCGTACCCGGCATCGCCCTCTACACCGGGCTGCTGCGCGGCGTCCTCGGCCCGGACATGGTCCCGCCGGTGCACCAGCTCGCCACCCTGTGGGACCAGCTCACCGGCGCCGCCCCGCTCCTCCTGGACGACGAGGGCCGGGTCCGGCTGGACGGCTGGGAGCTCGCCGAGGAGGTCCAGGCCGCCGTCGCCGAACGCTGGGCGGCCGCCACCACCGACACCGTGGCCGACCTCGCCGACCTCGACTGGTTCCACGCCGAGGTCCAGCGCCTGTACGGCTTCGCCGTCCCCGGCGTCGACTACACCGCCCCGGTGGCCACCGACGTCCCCTGGCCGGGACCGGTGTCCTGATCCGGCCGGCCTCAGCCCACGCTGAACGCGCCGTCCGGCGGGGGCGGGGAGTCGGTGGCGTCGGCGTCGGTGACCGGGGCCGTGCGGCCGACCAGGGCGGCCAGCTCCGCGCCGTCGGTGAGCCGGGCCGGGAAGATGTCGCCCGCCAGCAGCCGGGTCAGCTCCGCCACCGGCAGTGGGGCCGTCGAGCCGGCCAGCATGATGTTGCCGTACCGGCGCCCGCGCAGCACCGGGGCCTCCGCCACCAGGCACACGTACGGGAACACCGCCCGCACCGTGGCCGCCTGGGCCCGGGCGAAGGCCAGCGGCGGGCCGTCCGCGAGGTTGGCCGCGTAGCAGCCGCCCGGGCGCAGCGCCGCCGCGGCCAGCCGGAGGAACTCGACCGAGGTGAGGTGCGCCGGGGTGCGGGAGCCGTGGAAGACGTCCGCGATCAGCAGGTCCTGCGAGCCGGCCGGGGTGGCCGCCAGGGCCGCCCGGGCGTCGCCGACCGTCGCGGTGACGTCCGCGTCGGGGCCCTGCCAGGGCAGGTGCGCGGCGACCAGTTCCAGCAGCGGCCCGTCCACCTCCACCACGCGCTGCCGCGAACCGGGGCGGGTGGCGGCCAGGTAGCGCGGCATGGTGAGCGCGCCACCGCCCAGGTGCAGCACGTCCAGCGGCCGGCCGGCGGGCGCCAGGGCGTCGGCGAGGTGGCCGAGCCGGCGGGTGTACTCGAACTCCAGGTGGGTCGGGTCGGCGAGGTCGACGTACGACTGCGGGGTGCCGTCCAGGGTGAGCAGCCAGCCGCCGTCCCGGTCGATGTCCGGCATGAGCTTGGCGAAGCCCAGGTCGGTGGCCCGGCCGACCGGCACCGGCTCGTCCGCCTCCACCGGCCCGTCCGTCACGCGGGCTCCCCCACCGGGCGCACGTCCAGGTAGGCCGCCAGCCAGCGGTCCAGCTCGGCGAACACCGCGGTCCGGGCCGTCTCGCCGGACAGCACCAGGTCGTGCATGCCGCCCTCGATCCGCACCACCGTGACGTGCCGGCCCAGCCGCGGCCCCTGCGCGGCGATGTCGTCGGCGCGCAGCACCCCGTCGGCGTGGTGCAGGGCGTTGTGCCACTTGGTGGTGGAGACCGACCTCGTCGAGGCCATCAGCAGCACCGGCACGTCGATCCCCAGCCCGTGCCGCAGCTGCCGGTGCCCCTGGTGGATCGCCGACAGCCAGCCCGCGTACAGCGGGAAGCCCTCGGCCGGCTTGAGGGTGAGGTCGAAGTCCCACTCGCCCTTGTGGTCCTTGTGCAGGCTGTGGGTGTAGTGGGGGTTCAGCGAGGACGGCAGGATCCGGGTCGGCTTCATCCGCGCGAGCGCCGTCACCACCGGCCCGCCCGCCGTCCGCACGGCCGCCCCGGCGGGCATCGACAGGAACGGACTGTTCAGGAACAGCCCGTCCACCAGCCCCCGCCCGGCCCGGCGCCCCGCCCACAGGGCCCCCACCAGCCCGCCGGTGGAGTGCCCGTTCAGCAGCAGCTGCCGGTGCCCGTCCACCTCCCGGATGATCCGCACCGCCTCGTCGATCTCCTCGTCGTACTCGGCGAGGTCGCGGACGAAGTTCGGCGACTGGTGGGGCCGCAGCGAGCGCCCGTACTTGCGCAGGTCCAGGGCGTAGAACGAGAACCCGAGCGCGGCGTAGTGCTCCGCCAGGTTGGTCTGGAAGAAGTAGTCGTTGTACCCGTGGACGTACAGCACCGCCCGCTCCGCCCCCGGCACCACCCGCCGCACCAGCGTCGCGCAGACCGCCCCCTCGTCATCGGACCGCAGCGTCAGCTCGGCCGCCTCGTAGGGGGCACCCAGGATGTCTTCCCGAAACTCCATCTGCCGCCGCACCCGTCCCTCTGCTCCGCCCGCCCTTCCGGCAGGTCACCACCCGTTCCGCCCCCGACCATACCGGCCGGTAGCCGCGGCCCGCGCGGCAGCCGTCCCGAAGCGCTCCGGGGCGAACGGCCGGAGGCCGGGGTGGCGACGGTCGGCGGGTGGAGGGCCGCCGTCACGTGCGCGGCCACGGCCTGGACGACGCTGCCCGGCTGTCGCCCCCGCTGACGCCGTCGTGCACCGCGCAAGGGCAGCCGTCCGCGCTTCCCCGTCGCTTCGCGTGCGCCTGCTGTGCGCCGGTGGTCGTGTGGAACGCTTCCCGGACGGACACGGCGAGTTGGGGAGTCTGCATGCAGCACGGGCACATCGATCCGTCGCTCTACCGTTCGGCGGCGGAGGCGATCGCGGCGCCGCCGGAGAAACTGGCGTACGTGGCCGGGTTCGACCGGGCGGGGCGGCAGCCGGATGCCCTGCTCACCGTGGACACCGACCCGGCGTCGCCGAGTTACGGGAAGGTGCTCAACTTCGCCGAACTGCCGACCCTCGGGGACGAGTTGCACCACTTCGGCTGGAACGCCTGCTCCAGCGCGCTGGCGCACGCCTGCCACGAGAACCCGGAGCGGCGGTTCCTGCTCCTCCCGGGGCTGCGGTCGTCGCGGCTGCACGTGATGGACACCCGGCCGGACCCGGTGCGGCCGCGCCTGGTGAAGACGGTCGAGGCGAAGGAGCTGGCCGCGAAGGCGGGTTACTCGCGGCCGCACACCCTGCACTGCGGCCCGGAGGGGGTGTTCCTGTCCTGCCTCGGCGCGGGTGACGGCGGCGACGGGCCCGGCGGGGTGGCGCTGCTGGACCACACCACCTTCGAGGTGCTGCGCCCCTGGGAGACGGAGCGCGAGCCGCAGCACTTCGCGTACGACGTCTGGTGGCACCTGGGGACCGACGTGGGGGTGACCAGCGAGTGGGGCACCCCGTGGATGGTCGAGGACGGGGTGCTGCCCGAGCAGCTGCTCGCCCGCAAGTACGGGCACGCTCTGCACTTCTGGGAGCTGGGCACCGGCCGGCACCTCCAGCGGGTCGACCTGGGGGACCAGTACCAGATGGTGCTGGAGCTGCGCCCCGCGCACGACCCGCAGGCGGAGTGGGGCTTCGCCGGGGTGGTGGTGAACGTGGAGGACCTCTCCTCCTCGGTCTGGCTCTGGTACCGGGACGGCCCGGCGTTCACCGCCCGCAAAGTGATCGAGATCCCGGCCGAGCCCGCCCGGGCCGAGGAACTCCCGCCCGCGCTAAGGCCGTTCGGGGCGGTGCCGCCGCTGGTGACCGACATCAACCTGTCGGTGGACGACCGCTGGCTGTACGTGTCGGCCTGGGGCACCGGCGAGCTGTTCCAGTACGACGTGTCGGACCCGTTCCACCCCCGGCTGGCCTCCTCCGTCCGCCTCGGCGGCGTCGCCGCCCGCACCCCGCACCCGGCCGAGCCGGGGCGGCCGCTGAGCGGGGCGCCGCAGATGGTGGAGATCAGCCGGGACGGACGGCGGCTCTACCTCACCAACTCCCTGTACGGCGCCTGGGACGACCAGTTCTACCCGGACGGCATCGAACCGTGGATGGTCAAGCTGGACGCCGACCCGGAGGCCGGCGGCCTGAGCGTCGACGAGCGGTTCTTCCCGCACGGCGCCGACTTCCGCGGGCTGCGCGTCCACCAGACCCACCTGGCGGGCGGGGACGCCTCCTCGGACTCGTACTGCTACCGGTGAGCCCCGGCGGGGCTACCGGTAGGCCGACCGGTCGAACCGGATCCGGTCCAACGGGAGTCCCACCGCGAGGAGTTCGGAGCGGACGGCGGCGATCATCCCGGCCGGGCCACTGACGCAGGCGAGGTGCTCGCGCCAGTCCCCGGCGGCGGCGACGGCGTCGGCGAGGCGGCCGGCCGTCACCGGGGTGAGCGACAACCAGGGCTTGTGCAGGCCGAGTTCGGAGAGGGACTGCCAGTCGTAGAGGTCGGACCGGTCGCGGGCGCCGACGAAGAGGTGCACCCGGCGGCCCGGCGGGCGGTGCAGTGCCTGCTGTTCGACGATCGCCTTCATCGGGGCGAGTCCGGTGCCGCCCGCGACCAGCAGCAGGTCGCGGGCGTCGCCGTCGGGCAGCAGGCCGCCGCGCGGCGGGCCGAGGCGCAGCCGGTCGCCGAGGGCGGTGTGCTCGACCAGGGCCGCGCTGACGCCGCCGGGGCCGGTCCGGCGGACGTGGAACTCCAACTCGTTGTCGCCGCGCGGGGCGCAGCCCATCGAGTACTGCCGCCAGGTGTGCGGCAGCGTCGGGTGTTCGACCGTGCCGTACTGGCCGGCCCGGTAGGGGTAGGGCTCCCCGGTACGCACCCGGACCACGGCGAGGTCGGGGCGGCGGCGCTCGTGGCCGGTCACCACGGCGTGCCAGTACGGGGGTTCGGTGAGCGCCGAGTCGGCGCCGGCGACCATCGCACCGACGGCGAACCGCAGCATCCGCACCCAGGCGGCTTCGAGCTCCTGCGTCCACCGTTCGGCGGCCCGGTGCCGGAGGGCCGCGCACAGGGCCTCCTCGAAGGCCTCGTAGTGGACCGGCCGGACGCCCAGCTTCCGGTGGTCACGGCCGAGTTGGCGGAGCATGCGGGCGAGGTCGGCGGGCTGGTGCAGGTGGTCGATCAGGTGGTGGAAGATGCGTTCCAGGTGGGCCTGCTGGAACTCCATCGAGGCGGGGAAGAGCGGGCGCAGGAAGGGGCGGCGGCGGAACATGACCGCGTAGAGCCGGTCGATCAGGTCCGCGAGCGGGGCGACGGCTCCGAGTTCGCGCCGGATCAGGTGCTGGTCCTCGGCGCCGTCGTGGTCCCCGTAGTCCTGGTCCCCGTAGTCCTGGTGGTCCTCGCGGCCGTCGCGGCCCGGGCCTGCACCGGACCGGGGCCCCGACGGCGCTGCGGGGCTGAGGAGTTGGCGCCGTAGTCGCATCGCGTGGTGGCGGGCGATCAGACGGTCGTACTCGGCGGTGGCGGCCGCGTCGGCCTGGCTGCTGTAGTCCATGACCTGCCCAGTCAACTGCCGGGCCACCGGGGCGGGAAGGGCCGATGGCCCCGGACGGTCCCGGGACCATCGGCCCTCCGTGGCCGGCGCGCGGCCCGCGGCCCGCGGCGCACGGCCCGGGCACGGCGGAGCGCCCCGCGCACCCGGTGCTCTCCCACCACCGGTGCGCGGGGCGCCGCCGGTGACTCCCGGCAGGTCCCGGCCCTCAGGTCCCGGCCCTCAGGCCCCGGCCGCCCCTGCCCCGGCTCCGGCCCCGGCCGCGCCCGCGCCCGCCCCCGTCCCTGCCCCCGCCCGGCGCGCGGCGCGGCGGTCCTCCCGCCGCTGCCTCCCACGGCGCAGCGGCTGGTCGGGCACCCACCCGAAGGTCAGGCAGGCACCCACGATCCCGAGCAGCATGCCGATCACGAAGCCGCCCAGGTTGGAGGTCACCCAACTGCCCAGCGAGGCGAGCGCGGCGAGGATGGAGTAGAACAGCCGCTGGGTCGGGTTGAACAGGATCAGCAGGCCGCACAGCAGCATCACCGACGGCACCAGGTACCCGGCCAGGCCCACCAGTGAGATGTGCAGCAGGACGGGTAGCGGGGCCCACAGGGTGAACAGGATCTCGGCGCCGCCGAGGGTCACCAGCAGCCCGCCCCAGAACGGCCGGTTACCCCGCCAGTCGCGTTTGACCGGGCCCGCGGGGCTCGCGGGCGCAGCGGTCGCGGCGGCTCCGGCGGGAGCGACGGCCCCTGCGGGAGCGGTGGCGGGGCCGGCGACGGGGGCGGCGGTCGCGGGGGCGGTGGCGGCCGTCCCCGCGGCCGCCACCTCCTCGGTCCGCTCAGCGGCGCCCTCGCCGGTCGCGGCCGGCTCCGGTACGGACTCCGTCATGTTCAGCAGCCCTTGGAGCTGAAGCTCAGCCGGAGGTTGGGCAGCTTGAACCCGACGGCGGTGCTGGCGTAGTTGTGCTGGTTGAGGTGGGTCAGCGTGACGTGGTCGGCCTGCTGGCCGAAGACGCCCGGCTGGCCCTTCCCGACCGGGCCGGCCTTGGTGTAGGTGCTGGCGTCGCCGCCGATCTCGATGTTCTTGAACTCCGCGTCGCCGGACAGCAGATCGGAGTCGGTGGTGAGGTCGGAGGCGGACACCGGGGTGCCCTTGTCGCCCGCGTGGATCACCAGGCTGACGCCGCCGAGGTCGACGGCCTGGCACAGGTTGGTGATCTGGGCGGCCTTGATCGCCGAGACCGCCACCAGGACCTGCCCACCGGTGTTGCCCGCGTTGGGGCTGTCCGGGATCATCGAGTCCAGCGAGCCGAACTGGGCGAAGCCGTCACCGTCGAGCTTGTCGGCGGTGATGGTGAACGGCATGCCGGAGATGGAGAACTGCGCGGCGAGCACGCCCTGCGCGGTGAGGGTCATCAGGATGCCCCCGACCGCGACGACCGGTACGGCCATCAGGGCGGAGCGCTTCATGCGGACCCGTCCTCTTCTGGTCCCGGTCGGCGTCTGCGGGGTTTCCGCCGCGGCGGCGGCTTCCTCGGACATGGCCATGTGTGCTCCCTGTGGATGGATGGGGTGTGCAGGCAGCTGGCACGTTGTCCTGGCGCGGACAGCGTTCCGCGCCCCGACCGGGCCGTCCGCCCCTCGGCAGCGGGGCGGATCCGTTCGGAGCGCGCTGGGTAACTGGGAAGCTACTGCCCGGTATTCGCCGGGTCAATACGGGTGCACGAAGGATCTTCACCAATCCTCCGGGTCGGGCCGTCCAGCCGGTCGGCCGCTTCGCCCGGACCGAGGAAGGGGGCGAGGCAGAACATGCTCAACACCGGGAGCAGATCGGTCAGTTGATCGGTGCGCCCGGAGGAGATCAGCCGGTAGACCGCGCTGTAGACACCGCCCACCACGGCGTCGACCATCTGCCGCACCCCGACCCCGCCCGGGAGTTGCGGCACGTCGGCGAAGAACGCCCGGAATCGGATGAGCAGTTGTTCCCGCTCACGACGGCCGGCCGGGCCGACCGCCTCGATCTCGATCACCGCCATGGTCGCGAAGGACGGTGTGCCCGCGAGGAGTTGGAGCATCGCGTCGAGCGCCTGGCGGATCCCGGAGCACCAGTCGGATTCGGCCGCGAAGGCCGCCGCCATCCGCCGGATCACCACCCCGGTGCCGTACCGGTGCGCGGCCAGGAAGGCGTCCTCCTTGCCGCTGAACAGCTCGTAGAAGACCGGCCTGGTCACGCCCGCCGCGCGGCAGATGTCGCTCACCGTCGCGTGCTGGTAGCCGCGTTCGGCCACCGTCCGGACCAGGCCGTCCAGCAGCCGTTCGCGCTGGGTCGCGGCGACCACTCCGGCGGGCTGCCGGCGCGGCCCCGGCTTGATCGACCTGGCCGGATCCCGGCCGGTCCGGGCACCCGGCAGCAGGATCAGGTCGGCACTCCGGAGGTGTTTGGGATCCATCACCAACTCCTGTGTCCTGTATTGACATTGACGTAACGACGGGTTTACAACACTGCCAGGTTTCCAATCGGTCGGCGCGCAGGCCGCCACCGGTCGGATCCAGGGGCTCCGACGGCCCCGGGCGAACCGCCCGGACCGCCGGACCAGGGCGGGAGCCGGGCCCGCGGCGGTGGCAGCCGCCGACCGCCGCCCCACCACGGAGCCACCGCACCACCGTCGCACCGTCGCACCGCTGCACCCGTACCGCTGCACCGCTGCACGAACACCGTCGTACCCCAGGAGCGGGCCCGTGGCGCCGGGCCCGCCCGCACCCGTGGTCCGACAGAGCTCCCGGTACGCCATGCACCTCCCCCGTCGTGCACACCACCACACCCGCACGCGGGGATTCCCCCACCCGTCCCCGGACGGAGAGAGGCACCCTCATGCGCATCCGTCGCACGCTCGCAGCCGCATCCCTCGCCGCCTTCGCGCTCACCGGCGCCGCCGTCGCACCGGCCCAGGCCGACTCCCCCGCCGTCCTCACCCAGGGCAGCGCCGGCGGCGCGGCCATCGCCGTCGGCGACACCCTGGTCGCCAACCTGGCGCCCGGCACCGCCGCGACCTTCACCAACGGCGCGGGCAGCACCACCGGGGTGAGCTGTGCCAACTCCTCGTTCTCCGCGACCGTGACGTCCAACCCGACCGCGCCCGGCAGCGCGACCGAGCAGCTCAACAGCCAGTCCTTCGGCTCCTGCACCTCCAACGTCTTCGGCGTCCGGAGCGTCAAGAGCGTCACGGCCACCAGCCTGCCGTACACCAACACCGTCACCTCCGGCTCCGGCACCAACGTGTCGCTCAACGGCACCGGCGCCGGCCCGGTGGGCATCACCGTGGTCCTCAACACCCTGCTCGGCACCGTCACCTGCGTCTACCAGAGCCCCAGCGGCATCACCGGCTCCACCTCGAACACCGACAACAGCATCAGCTTCGCCAACCAGCCCGCCAACCTGGTGTCCGGCCCGGGCCTGTGCTTCTCGACCGGCTACTTCAGCGCCACCTACGGCCCGGTCACCGACAGCTCCGTCGCCGGCAGCCCGGTCCTCTGGGTCAACTGACGCCCCTGGCATCCGGATCCGTCCGAGCGGCGTACGGCGGGCAACCGCCCTCCGTACGCCGCTCCACCGATCCCCGAGAGCGCCCCCGAGAAGGCCCCCGACAACGCCCCGGGACAAGCAAGTGACCGGCCGGTAGGGTGGCGCTGCACGGGCCCCGACGGGACGGGCGCGGCGGACCGGAACGGGGCGGGTCGGATGACCAGCGGCAGCGGCGGCAGCGACGGCAGCACCACCGGCACGGGCTTCTTCGCCTCGGTGGCGGACACCGCCGAGCGACTCGCCGCGACCGGCTACCTCGCCTCCACGGCCGTGGCCACCACCGTCTTCCTGGCCGACCGGCTCGGCAAGCCGCTGCTGGTGGAGGGCCCCGCCGGAGTCGGCAAGACCGAACTCGCCAAGGCCGTCGCCGAACTGGGCGCGGCCCGGCTGGTACGGCTCCAGTGCTACGAGGGCATCGACGAGGCCCGCGCGCTCTACGAGTGGAACCACGCCAAGCAGCTGCTGCGGATCACCGCCGGCCGCGACGAGGGCTGGGAGGAAGCCCGCGGCGACATCTTCGGCGAGGAGTTCCTGCTCACCCGCCCGCTGCTCACCGCGATCCGCGGCGAGGAGCCCACCGTCCTGCTGATCGACGAGATGGACAAGGCCGACGTCGAGGTGGAGGCACTGCTGCTGGAGGTGCTCAGCGACTTCCAGGTGACCGTCCCCGAGCTCGGCACCATCACCGCGACCCGCCGCCCCTTCGTCCTGCTCACCTCCAACGCCACCCGCGAGCTCTCCGAGGCGCTGCGCCGCCGCTGCCTGTTCCTCCACCTCGACTACCCGGACGCCGAGTTGGAGCGCCGGATCGTCCGGCTCAAGGTACCGGGGCTGGACGCGACGCTGGCCGAGTCGCTGGTCCGGGTGGTCGGCGCGCTGCGCGCGATGGACCTGCGCAAGGCCCCCTCGGTCGCCGAGACCATCGACTGGGCCCGCACCCTGCTGGCCCTCGGCGCGGACACCCTGGACGACGCGGTCGTCCGGGACACCCTCGGGGTGATCCTCAAGCACCAGGACGACGTCCGCAAGGCCGCCCAGAAGCTCACCCTCGCGTGACCACCCCGGGGGCCACCGACACCGCCGCCCGGCTGACCGGACTGGTCCGCGCCCTGCGCGGGCACGGCCTGCGGATCGGCCCGGCCGAGACGGTGGACGCCGCCGCCGTGCTCGACGTGCTCGGCTTCGCCGACCGGGAGCAGATGCGGGCCGGACTGGCCGCCGCCCTGCTGCGCTCGGACGGCCAACGGGCGGTCTTCGACGCCACCTTCGACCTGTTCTTCCCGCTCGGCGTCGGCACCCCCGAGGCCCTGCGCACCCCCGGGGCCCGGCACGGCACCGACCCCTCGGCCGAGCCCGCGCCGCAGACCGCGGAGCCGCCGCGCTTCGGCCGCCCCGACCCGCTCCGCGACCGGCTGCGCGAGCGCCTCGCCGCCGCCCTGGCCGCCGACGACCGGGCCGCCCAGGCCCGGCTGGCCGGCGAGGTGATCGAGGCCTTCGGCCGGTACGGCACCGGCAGCACCCCCGGCTCGGACGGCTGGTCCGCCCACCAGGCGCTCGGCCGGCTGGCCCCCGAGACCCTGCTCGCCCGGATCCTCGCCGGCCTGCGGGACCAGGGCCCGGACGGCCACGCCGACCGTGACCTCGCCGACCGCGTGCTCGCCGACGAGATCCGCCGCCGCATCCGGGACTTCCGCGCCCTGGTCTCCGCCGAGGCCCGCCGCCGGGTCGCCGAACTGCGCGGCGCCGAACGGATCGCGGAGCGGGCCGTCGCCCCCACCGTCGACCGGATCGACTTCCTGGCCGCCGGCCGCGACCAGCTCGCCGAACTGCGCCGCACCGTGCACCCGTTGGCCCGCAAGCTGGCCACCCGGCTGGCCGCCCGGCGCCGCCGCGCCGCCCGCGGGCGGATCGACCTGCGGCGCACCCTGCGCCGCTCCCTCGGCACCGGCGGGGTGCCGCTGCGCCCGGCGTACCGGCTGCGCCGCCCGGCCCGGCCGGAGCTGGTGCTGCTGTGCGACGTCTCCGGCTCGGTGGCCGGCTTCGCCGATTTCACCATGCTGCTGGTGCAGGCGATGGGCGAACAGTTCAGCAAGGTCCGGGTGTTCGCCTTCGTCAACCGCACCGCCGAGGTCACCGACCTGCTGCGGCGGGGCGAGGGCGACCCGGCCCGGCTCGCCGCCCGCATCGTCGCCGAGGCCCGGGTGACGGGCTACCACGGCAACAGCGACTACGGCTCCGCCCTGGGCGAGTTCGCCGACCACCACCTGGCCGCCGTCGGCCCCCGCACCTGCGTGCTCGTCCTCGGCGACGCCCGCAACAACCACCGCGACCCCCACCCGGAGGCGCTGCGCCGGATCGCCTCCCGCGCCCGCCGGGTCATCTGGCTCAACCCCGAACGCCCCGCGCTCTGGACGACCGGCGACTCCGCCGCCCCGACGTACGCGGACGTGGTGGAGATGCACTCCTGCCGCAACGCCCGCCGCCTCGGCGAACTGATCGCCCGCCTGCTGCCGGTCTGACGCGTACGGCCCGAGGCCGCCGGCCCGGCCGCTGGGGAGCAGCGGCG
>NZ_JBHZCY010000183.1:0-324 GCF_042786665.1 Kitasatospora sp. NPDC059146
GTCGACCGCGGCCGCCTGCCCGGCGCCGCCGTCGCCGCGGCCCGCGCCGCTGCCGCCACTCCCGCCGCCCGGGCCGAGGCGGCCCGCGCCACGGCCGCGACCGGCCCGCTCGACCTGGTCCGCACCGCCTTCGGCGAACTGCTCGGCAGCGTCCCGCCCGCCGACGGCGACTTCTTCGCCCTCGGCGGCCACTCGCTGGTCGCCGTCCAGCTCGCCGAACGCCTGCGCACCCGCGTCGGCGTGCCGCTCACCGGCCTCGACATCCTGGAGCACCGCACCCCGCGCGCCCTCGCCGCCCTGCTCGCCGCCCGCGAGGAGGAACGC
>NZ_JBHZCY010000183.1:334-14216 GCF_042786665.1 Kitasatospora sp. NPDC059146
GCTCTGGCTGCTGCTGCTCACCATCACCCTCGCCTCGCTGGCCGCCGCCCTCACCGGACCGGTCGCCTTCGTCGCCCTCGCCGCCCTGCTCGCCGCCCGCGAGGAGGAACGCCGCGCCGCCCTCACCCGCGTCGACGGCCTCCACAGCACCGAGCCGCGCACCGGCACCGTGCTGCTCACCGGCGCCACCGGCGGCGTCGGCGCCGCCGTGCTCCAGGAACTGATGGCCCAGGGGCGGCCGGTACGCGTCCTGGTCCGCCCCGAGTCGGCCCACCTGCCGGCCCTGCACGGCGCCGAGATCGCCGAGGGCGACCTCGCCGACCTCGACAGCCTCCAGCGCGCCGTCAAGGGCGTGGACGCCGTCATCCACTCCGCCTGCACCTTCACCGACCACGAGGTCGACACGGCCGCCATGCGCGCCCTGCTGGACGGCTGGTCCGGCGGCCCGTTCGTCTTCGTCAGCAGCATCGACGCCTACGGGCGCCCGCCCGGCACCGAGGTCGCCGAGGGAGGCCCCAGCGGCGCACCCGTCACCGCCTACGGGCAGGCCAAGCTCGACTGCGAGCGGATGCTGTTCGAGACCGCCGAGGCCACCGGCCACGGCCCGGCCACCGTGGTGCGCGCCCCCATCGTCTGGGGCCCGCACCACCGCCTGCGCGACCAGCTCCGCTGGGGCTCCACCGGCGACCTCTACCAGGCCGCCCTGGCCGGCCGCCCGATCGCCCTGCCGGCCGCCGCCGACGGCGAGCCGCAGGAGTGGCACGGCGCCGCCTGGGTGCACTCCGCCGCCCTGGCCCGCGCCCTCGCCGCCTGTGCCCTGCCCGACGGCCCCGCCGCCGGCCGGATCGTCAACGCGATCACCGGGCACGTCTCCTGGGCGGAGTTCGGCACCGAGCTGATCCGGCTGCTCGGCTCGGACAGCGTCCTGGACCTGCGCCCCGACGCCGACCCCGAGCTGCGCCGCCCGTGGCACTACCGGGCGGAGACCCTCGCGGCCGCGCTCCAGCCGGAGCCGGGCGAGGACTGGCGCAGCGTGCTGGCGGCCATGGTGGGCTGACGGCGCCCCCGTCAGGCGGCGCTCGGTCCCCGGATTCTCCCCGGGGCCGGGCGCCGTCCGGCATCAGCTCCGGTACCGGCGGTCGCCGGCCCTCGGCGCGGCGCCCTGCACCAGTGGGGGCCGACCGCCCCTCGCCGGTCGGTGGCTCAGCGCCGCCGCAGTCGGGCCGTGGCCGCGTTGCGGATCTGCCGGGTCCGGCCGCGCTCGGCGAGGAGGCCGAGCGCGGGGCCGGTCGGGGCCGTCTCGGCGGTGCGCAGCTGGAGCCGGTCGGAGGCGGCGAGCAGCTGCTCCGCCTCCCACGGCTCGCCGAGGGTGACCGCCCGCAGCAGCGCCCACTCGTGCAGGCGCCGTACGGCGAAGCCGTCGGCCGCGGCGGCTCCGGCCAGCTCCCGGTGCCAGGCCGGGAACCCCGGGTCCGTCAGCAGTTCCGCCGCGCGGCGGTCCAGGTACTCGACCACCGCGCCGCTCGCCATCGCCCGGTCGGGGTCGGTGAGCACCTGCGCCACCAGCGCGGCCGCGTCCGGCGGTGCCACCTCGGCGAGTGCCCGGCGGTGGTGCGCGAGGCGCACGTGTTCGTCCGGGTGGTGCTGCGGGGGAGCGGCCCCCTCCTCGTCGTGCACGGGGACCTCCTGTCGTCGTGCCCCGTCAGCCGATGTCGACCACCCGGGCCCAGCTCGGCGGTGCGTCCGGCCGGTACTCGCCGTTGTTCTCGTCGTACCGGGCCGGGCGCCGGAACCGGCCCACCACCGTACGGCACGAGGGCGCGACCGCCGGCCAGGGCGTCTGCCCGTCCGTCAGCACCACGACGACGTCCGGCTGCGGCCTGGTCCGTAGTGCCGCCGCGAAGCCCGTCCGCAGGTCCGTCCCGCCGCCGCCGACCAGCGGGATGCCCGCCGCGCGGCAGAGCGCGCCGACGGACTGGGGGGCCGCGTCGCAGGACAGCACCGTGACCAGGTCGTGCCGGCCGCCGACCGCCCGGCCGATCGCCGCGACCTCCAGCAGCGCACCGCCCAGCTCCCGGTCCGAGACCGACCCCGAGGTGTCGATCACCACCGACACCCGGGGCGGGCGCCGCCGCAGGCTCGGCAGCACCACGCCCGGCAGCGAGACCGAGCGGCGGGCCGGACGGCCGTAGCTGTAGTCCCCGCCCGCGCCCGGCCCGGAGACCGCCGAGCGCAGCGCCGCGCCCAGCAGTTGGCGCCACGGCTGCGGCGGGTGGAACGCCTCCTCGGCCCAGCGCCGCCAGCCCGCCGGGGCATCCCCGGGGCGGCCCCGGATGCCCTCGGCGACCCGGAAGCGGACCGCGTCCTGTTCCTGGGCGGTCAGCCCGTGGGCGCCGTCCGGGCCCAGCTCCCACGGGCGGTCCACGCCGTCGGCGCCGCTGCCGCAGTCCAGCCAGGCCAGGTTCAGCCGGCGCAGGTCGAAGCGGAAGCCGCGGACGTAGTCCTCCATCAGCCTCCCCTCCGGCAGGTCGAGGCGGCTCGGCGTCAGCGCGCCCGCGGGCGTGACCAGGCCGTCGCCGAAGGCGTCGTCGTTGATCTCGCAGTCTGCGGCGATGTTCATCCGCAGCCGGTCCGCGGGTCCGGTCAGCCCGAGGCTGCGGGCCAGGCGGTCGCTGCGCCCGTGGTGGTCGCGCAGCAGGTGCGAGACCTCGTGGACCCAGATCGAGGCGAGGTCCTCCACCGCGGTGCGTTCGACGAAGGCGGGGGAGGCGTAGCAGCGCCAGTGGCGGTCCACGCCCATGGTCGGCACCCGGCGGTCCTCCACCAGGTGGAGGGCGAACAGCGCGGTCGCCAGGTAGGGGCGGGCCCGGGCGGCCTGGAGCCGGGCGGCGTACAGCTTGTCGAGGTCCAGCGGGCGCGGGTCCGCCGACGCGGACACCGGGGTCCGCACCGGTAGGGACCCCGGGGCGGTCACCGGTACGGCCAGTGGGCGGGCGGTGAGCGGTCTGCCGTGCCTGCGGACGTCCAGCGGTGTGGCGGCGGGCCGGGCGCTCCAGCCGGTGTCCGGCGGGGTGGTGCCCTTCGGTGTGCTGCCCCCAGGTGCGCTCGCCCCGGGCGTGCGGCGGGTGCTCATCGGCCGGCCGTCACGTCGGCCCGGGCGGCCGTCCGGACGGCCGCCCGGTCGGCCCGCCGGGACAGCGCCACCGTCGAGGCGAGGTGCTCGATCGCCGCCGGGACCTCCCAGTCCTCCCGGCGCAGCGAGGCCAGCGTGGTGGCCGGGACGACCAGGACGTCCGGCGCGCCGGTCGCCATCGCCCGTACCAGCAGCGCCCAGGCCGCGTCCCAGCGTGCCCGCTCCGGCCGGTTGCGCACCGCGGCCACCACCCCGTCCAGCACCACCTGGCGCAGATCCCCGCGTTCGGGCAGCACGGCGGCTGCCGGGTCGGCGAGCAGAAGCTCCGGGTCCGGCAGGTCCATCCGGTCCATGCTGGCCATCAGTTCCAGCCCCGGCCCGTCCCCGACCGTGCCCCGGACCAGTAGCGACAGCACCTCCCGGGAGGAGCCGGCCGCGGTGGCGAAGGCGATCAGCCGCAGCGTCATGTCCCAGCTGCGCGGGGACGGCCAGGCGCCGCCGCGCCGGGTCTCGCTGGTGGGCAGCCGGTGCACCAACTCCGGCCTGACCGTGAGCAGTTCGCAGACCGCCCGGCGGGCGAACCCGACCGCCGCGGACAGTTCCGCCGGATCCAGCTCCGGCAGGGTGGCGACCGGCCACACCCCGCCGAGGCCGCGCACCACCACCTCGTGGTCGTGCACCCACTGGAGGTGGACGAACCGGTTCGCCAGCGGCGCGCTCAGCTCCCACCCGTCGGCCGCCGAGGAGCGTGGGTTCGCCGCCGCCACGATCCGTACGCCCGGCGGCAGTTGGAGCGAACCGATGCGCCGCTCCAGGACCAGCCGGAGCAGCGCCGCCTGGACGGCGGGCGGCGCGGTCGACAACTCGTCCAGGAACAGCAGCCCGTGCCCGGCCCGGACCAGGCGCACCGCCCAGTCCGGCGGGGCCAGCGGGATGCCCTGCTGCGCGGGGTCGTCGCCGACGACCGGCAGCCCGGAGAAGTCCGAGGGCTCGTGGACGCTGGCGATGACGGTGGTCAGCGGCAGGTCCAGGGCCTCGGCGAGCTGGTTGAGGGCGGCGGTCTTGCCGATGCCGGGCTCGCCCCAGAGCAGCACGGGCAGGTCCGCGGCCACCGCCAGGGTGAGCGCCTCCAGTTGGTCGTCCGGGCGGGGTTCGGTGCGGGTGTCGGCGAGCAGGTCGAGGAGTCGGCGGGCGACGTCGAGCCGGGCGAGGGCGGGCGTGGTCACGGGCATGGGCATGGTCATGGGCATGGGTGATCACCTTGGGGGGTCGGAAGTCAGTGGGTCGTTCGGCATGCGCGGCATGCACGGGGTGCACGGCATGCACGGGGTGCGCAGGTCGTGTGCGGTCGAGCGGTGGTCAGCGAGTGGTGGTGGCGATCCGCGGCGGACGGGGGAACGGGTAACCGCCGCGCAGGTGGCTGGGCCTGCCGAACCGGTAGAGCGCGTAGGAGGTCCTGCCGGCCACGGCCTTGGCCCGCCCGTCGACGGTCAGGCCGGAGCGGTAGAGGCCGTAGGCGACCCGGCGTTCGGCGGTCGCCGCGAGCTCGTCCCGCAGGGGGCCGTCGCGCAGTGACGCCTGTCGGCCGAGCAGGTCCTCCACCACGGCGAGGGCCCCGGCGGTGTCGCCGTGGTTCAACCGCTCCCGTACGTCGTCCAGTTCGGCCGGATCGCGGTGCGCCTGGTCGATGGCGCGCAGGCAGGGCAGCGGGGTGCCGGACAGCGCGGCCAGCAGTTCCTCGCGGCGCAGCTGGTCCGGGTCGTGGTCGAGTGCGGTCAGCACCCCGTCGACCACGGCGATCCGGTGCCGGGCGCCGCGGCACTCCACCAGCCGTTGTCCGGCGGGTGGTCGGTCCTGCCGCCCCGGTCGGTGGCCGGGCGCCAGTGCGGCCGCGACCAGGGGGTGCAGCCGGCCGGCGTCGAGCTCCCCGCTGTGCAGCAGGTCGAGGTCGGGCGGTACCCAGGTCGCCGCGTCGGGCAGCAGGGGCAGGGCCCGGAGGTCCCCGACGGCCGCGCCGATGCGGCCGTCGGGGGCGAGCACCAGCCGTTCACCGCGCCCGAGCCGGACCGCGACGGGCCCGGGCGGGAGCCCCTCGGCGCGCAGCAGCAGCTCGGCCTCGGCGGCCCAGCGGTCGACCGCCCGGCGCAGCCTGTGCGGCCCGACTCCGTTGCCCGGTGGGCAGGTTGGCGGACACGAGCCGGCCCTCGTCGCCAACTCACCGCTGCGGCCCGCGTCCCACAGGTGCCGGTGCAGGTCGAGCCGGTAGCGGCGGCTGGGGCGCGGATGGGGGTGCGGGGCCGGGCCGGGATCCGAACCGTCCCAGAGCGCCAGGCTGATCCGCTGCCCGTACTCCGCCCAGGCGGGCGGTGTCCGGACGACGAGGTGCACCGGCCGTTCGCCCGGGTAGCGGGCGAGCGGCACGGTCAGCCCGGCGCGCAGCAGTCCGGCGGGGGCGGTACGCGGCAGGTGCCAGCGCAGCAGGTCCGGCGCCAGGCGGCGCAGGTCCTCGCGGACCCGTTCGGCCAGGGTGTGCCCGTGGGCGTGCGCGACGTCCCGCAGGCGGAAGTCGACCTCGACGTTGGCGGCGGCGCAGGCCCCGGCCCAGTCACCGGCGAGTCGGCGCGCGGTGGCGGTTTCGATCATGGAGGGCGGCACGGCGTACTCGCGTACGCGCCGCCAGAAGGAGAAGCGGGAGGCATCCTCGTTCGCGGTGTGAGTGAGCATCAGCACTCACCTTGGGCGAACGGGACCTCCGATCCGAGAGCAGCGAAAGTGTTCATCGCCGGGGAGCATAGCGCCCGCCGTCGCCGCCGCGCCACCGCTTTCCGCCGCGGTTTCGTCGCGGTCGTCGCGGTCTCGCCGTGAGAGCGGTCCTTCCGCTGCGCGCCCGCTGGGTGTGCTCAAGGACCGCTGGAGGACGGGTCGAGGGCGGTGGTCGGCGGCGGCCGCGCCGTGCTCTGGTGGACGCCGGAGGAGGTACGGCCCCGGGCCCCGGGGCCGGCCCGTGCCGTGGACGCTCACGCATGCGCCTGGGCGCCAGGGGAGAACCGAAGGATGACCGATGCGCTCCAGCCAGACCTCAACTCCCGATCACCGCAACGCTCCAGGGGCCTTCGACGGCCCCAGTCGAGGAGGTGCCCCGCCGGTGGTGCCCGCTGACCGTGGCAGGGCCGCCGGTCCGGTCCTGGTGGGTGCCACCCTCGCGATGGGCCTGATGGCCGGGCTGTTCTTCGCCTTCGACGTGGCGGTGATGCCGGGCCTGGCGGCCGGTGACGACCGGACGTACGTGACGGCGATGCAGCACATCAACACGTCGATCGAGAACGGCGTGTTCGGCCTGGTCTTCGTCGGCGCCTTCGTCGCGACGGGTGTCGCGGCCTGGCTCCAGCACCGGGCGGGCCGGCGGCGGGCGGCGCTCTGGGCGGCCGGGGCGACCCTGCTGTACGGGGTGGCGCTGATGGTCACCATGGGTGTCAACATCCCGCTGAACAACGACCTGGCGGCGGTCGGTGATCCGTCCCGGATCCTCGACCTCGCGGCGGTGCGGGCGAAGTTCGAGGGGACGTGGGTCACGGCCAACGTGTGCCGCACGGTGCTCTGCACGGCGGGGCTGCTGGCGCTCGGCCGGGCGCTCGTCCTGCACGGGCGCGGCGCGCGCTGACCCCGGGCGCTCCCGGCGCGGCGTGCGCGCGGTCAACCCGCCGTCCGGCTGGCCGATTTCGTCCCCTTTCGTGCTCGGGCCGGTCGCGGTGCCGGCGGTCGGCGGCGCAGACTGGTCGGTACACGGCAGTTCCGACACCAGGGGGCAGGCATGGCCTTACGAGCTCTTGGGCGCAGCGGAGTTGGGCGACGGAAGGGTGGACGGCTCCGGGAGGCGGTCGGCGCGCTCGCCGTCGCCGCGCTGGCGGCGGGTGCGGTGCTCGGGGGCCCCGTCGGCACCGCGGACGCTGCTGGGCCGGCGGGGCTCGCCGGTCCCGCAGGGCTCGCCGGTCCGGCCGGGAGCAAGGGCGGCGCCAAGGTCGTCTACCTCACCTTCGACGACGGCCCCAGCCCCGCCTACACCCCGAGGATCCTCTCGATCCTCGACCGCTACGGCGTCCGCGCGACCTTCTTCGAGCTCGGCGAGAACGTCGCCGCCCACCCCTCGCTCACCGCCCAGGTCGCCCGGCAGGGCCACAGCGTGCAGAACCACTCCTGGTCGCACCCGGACCTGCGCCGGCTCTCCGGCTCCTCCTTCACCGCCCAGGTCGGCGACACCGACCGGGTCATCCGCGCCCGGACGGGACACACCCCGACGTGCCTGCGCCCGCCGTACGGGGCGGTCAACGGCACGGTGCGCTCCCGGGCGGCGGCGCTCGGCAAGCAGGTCGTGCTCTGGTCGGTGGACCCGGCCGACTGGTCCAGGCCGGGGGCGGCGGCGATCCGGTCGCGGGTGTTGAACAACGTCCGCCCCGGTTCGGTGATCCTGCTCCACGACGGCGGCGGGGACCGCAGTCAGACCGCGGCGGCCCTGCCGACGATCCTGTCCACCCTCAAGGCGCGCGGGTACCGGTTCGCGACCTTCTGCTGACCGGGCCCGACCCCGGCCCCGGCCCGGGGTCGACCGGGGCTGACCAGGCGCGGCCCGGCCCCGACCGGGCCCGCCGGGCCTGCCGGAAAACCGGTTGCCCGCGGGCCGATCCTCGACCACGATCATCCGCATGGACTTTTAACGGCTGCCACGTAGCACCAACGAACCCTGTCGCGCGATCGACCTCGGAGCCTGACGGCTCGGTACCGAGGCGATGACCCGCGCTCACGTGTGCATCCGTTATCCCGGGAGCGCCCGCGATCCGCCCTGCCCTGCCCTGCTCCGGCCTGCCACGGTCGGGGCCGCTGGGGGCGGGGCCCGTGGGGCGCTCCTGCAGAGTCCTGAGAGCAACCACCACCATGAATACCGACCGCAAGGCCCGCTGGGCCGTGCGTCAGTCCGCCCTGCCCACCGTCGTCCGGCCCTGCCCGGACTGCCCCGGCACCCGGCACCGCCCCTCGGGGAAGATCCGCGTCAATGCCAGCGGGAAGCTGCTGGACGTCTGGCTGCTGCTGAGCTGCGCGGGCTGCGACCGGACCTCGAAGGTGCCCGTCCACGAACGCGCCCACGTCTCCTCGCTCGACCCGGCCCGACTGGTGGCCTACGAGACCAACGACGCCGCCGTGGTGCGGGAGTTGGCGACGAGCGCCTCGCTCGCCGCCCGGAACTGCTACCGCCTCGACTGGACCGGCACCTGGGAGCTGGAGGTCCGGACGCCCCTGCACGCGCTCGACGACCCGACGCCGCTCACCGTCCTGGTCGCCTTCGAGCTGCCCGTGCCGGTCCGGGTCGAACGGCTGCTGATGCTCGGGCTCGGCCTCAGCCGCACCGCCGTGCGGCGGATGGTCGAGGACGGGCGGATCCAGCTGCCGCCCGCCCTGACGCCGACGGCCAAGGCGCACCGGGACTTCGCCCTCACCCTCCGGCGGCCCGCCGCGGTCCGGCGTGCCACGTCGGCCGGGGTTGCCGCGCCCGTTCCGGCTGCCACGACTGCGGACCTCGGCCGCGTGGACCTGGGCCGCGTGGACCTGGGCCGAGCGGACCTGAGCAGCCCCCGGGCGGCCTCCCGTACGCCGAGGCGCCGGCCCCTCGTGGCGCGGGTCGCGGGCGGGTAGGGACGAGTACCGCCGCGCCTCCCGTGCGGCCCACCGGCCGGTGTTGCGCCGGTGGGCCGCACGGGAGTCCGGCACGGTCGACGGGCCGCTCAGTGCGGCCCGTCGAGGACCAGCGCCCAGGCGAGACAGCCCAGTGCGGCCGTGCACAGCAGCGCGCGCAGCACGTTGAAGCGCACCCAGCGCGCCTCGAAGCGGGTGCGTACCGCCGTCGGGTCGGTGATCCGCTGCGGCGCCCCGGCCTTCTCCAACGCGTCGTTCAGCGGGATGTTGACCGCACGGGTGACCACGAGCGCCGCCCCGTACAGCACCAGGGCGGCGATCGTGGCGGGCAGCGCGCGGTGACCGTCCGAGGGCAGGTGCAGGGCGACCGCGGCAGCCGTGGTGAGCAGCGCGCCGACGAAGCCGAGCACGAACCAGCCGTTCAGGATCGCCACGTTGACGCGCTGCATGACTTCGATGAACGTCCGGTCCTCGACCCGGGCGAGCGCGGGCATCACCGAGCACGCGTAGGCGTAGAACAGCCCGGCGGTCAGTCCGCAGGTGACGGTGGCCGCCACCAGGACGAGTGTGCGTGCCGTTTCCATGTCCGCAGCCCCTCTGCTCACCCGTGTCGCTCGTGCCGCTTGCGTCGTTCGTGCCGTTCGTGCCGGAGTTCCGGTCCGGTCCGGCCCCGCGGGCCCGATCATCCGGCATCCGGTCCGTTCGGACCAGCTCGACCGCTCAAGACTCCCTCAAGCCGAGAAGCACCGGATCCCTGCTTGCACCTACACAGGCTTCCCATTTGCCTAATTCATCTAGGCAATCCCATACTCATCATAGGAAGCAGAGCTCCACACCGCAGAACGAAGAGACGCCATGATCACCACGCCCGTCACCGAAGCCCTCCTGCACGGCCACCTGGACGTCGAACACACCGGCCGCGGCCTGATCCCGCACCGACTGCCCGCCCGCGCCCGCCGCCAGATCCCCGACGAACAGCTCGCGATGGCCCAGTCCCAGCCCTCCGGCGTCCGGCTCACCTTTCGAACCCGCGCCACCACGCTGGCACTGCACACCGTCCCCACCAAGCGCGCCTACCCCGGCGTGCCCGACCTGCCCGACGGTGTCTACGACCTCCTCGTCGACGGCCGGCAGACCGCCGAGACGACCGTCCCCGGCGGCAACCTGCGCACCATCGACCTCGCCACCGGCCGCACCACCTTCACCGAAGGCCCGCCCGGTACCGCCCACTTCACCGGCCTGCCGGCCCGCGACAAGACCGTCGAGATCTGGCTCCCGCACACCGAGACCACCGAACTCATCGCCCTCGACTCCGACGCGCCCCTCACCCCCGTGGCCGCCGGAACCCGCAACCGCTGGCTGCACCACGGCAGTTCCATCAGCCACGGCTCCAACGCCACCCACCCCACCGGGACCTGGCCCGCCCTCGTGGCCCTCGCCGCCGGCCTCGACCTCACCAACCTCGGCTTCGGCGGCAGCGCCCTGCTCGACCTCTTCACCGCCCGTGCCATCCGCGACACCCCCGCCGACCTGATCAGCCTCAAGCTCGGCATCAACGTGGTCAACGCCGACGCGATGCGCCTGCGCGCCTTCACCCCGGCCGTCCACGGCTTCCTCGACACCATCCGCGACGGCCACCCCACCACCCCCCTCCTGGTCGTCTCCCCGATCCTCTGCCCCGTCCAGGAGCACACCCCCGGCCCGCTCGCCCCCGACTTCACCGGCGGCACCCTCCGCTTCCGCGCCACCGGCGAGCCCGGCCCCGGCCGCCTCACCCTCACCGTGGTCCGCGACGAACTGGCCCGCATCGTCGAAGCCCGGGTCGCGGACGGCGACCCCAACCTCCACTACCTCGACGGCCGCGCCCTGTACGGCGAGCCCGACCACGAGATCCACCCGCACCCCGACGCCGTCCACCCCACCCCCGAGGCCCACCGCCTGATCGCCACCCGCTTCACCGGCCTCGCCCTCACCCCGGGCGGCCCCCTGGCACCCTGACCCCCTGACCCGCCCGACCCCGCCGGTCCGAATTCGATTGCCACGTCGCGGTCGGCCGCGCATCCTGCTGGGATGCGGTTCTCCGTGAACATCCCCAACTTCGGCGACTTCGCCGACCCCCGCAACGTCGCGACCGTGGCCGCCGCCGCCGAACAGGCGGGCTGGGACGGGCTCTTCGTCTGGGACCACGTCCTGCACCGACGGCACCAGGGCCGCCCCTTCGGGGACCCCTGGATGCTGCTGACCGCCGCCGCGCTGGCCACCTCCCGGATCCGACTGGGCACCCTGCTCACCCCGGTCCCTCGCTACCGTCCGCAGCAACTCGCCCGCCAGGTGGCCACCTTGGACCACCTCAGCGGCGGCCGGGCGATCTTCGCCGCAGGCCTGGGCGGCCCGCTCGACGACGAGTACCGCAGCTTCGGCGACCCCGCCGAGCCGCGCGTCCTCGCCGAACGGCTCGACGAGGGGCTGGAGTTGCTGGGCCGCTTCTGGTCCGGCGAGCCGGTGGACCACCACGGCCGGCACTACGAGGTCCGCGACGTGACGCTGGTGCCCGCCACCGTGCAGCAGCCCCGTCCGCCGGTGTGGATCGGCGGCTTCTGGCCGCGCCGCGCGCCCATGCGGCGGGCAGCACGGTGGGACGGCGCGGTGCCGCTCTTCGAGACGGCCCGGCACGGTCACCCGCCGGACGTGACGGAGGTACGGGAGCTGGTCGGCTACGTGTGCGAGCACCGTACGACCGGGGCCGAGCGCCCCTTCGAGTTCGTGCTCGGCGGCGCCACGCCCCTGCACCCGGCCAGGGCCAAGGACGTGGTCGGCCCGCTGCACGACGCCGGCGCCACCTGGTGGGACGAGCGGCAGCTCCAGACCGGCCCCGACCTCGACCGCCTCCCCCCGGTCCTCCGCCGCATCGAGGCGGGGCCGCCGGTCATCTGACCGGTGCCGCCGGAAATCCCCGGAACTCCTCACCCGATCCGGTCACAGCCCGGGGATCCCGGCCCGCCGTGCGTGCAGCTCGGAACGGACGAGTTCGAGGAGACGCCCCGTCCAGTTGCGCCCCTGGCCGGCGTTGTCGCCCCAGAAGGCCGAGTGCAGGTCGTCGTAGACCAGGGTGCCGTCGCCCGTCGCCAGCAGGATCTCGGCCAGCTCGGGATGCTGCTCGTACTTGGCGCGCAGCAGCCGCGTCATGACGGCGGTCCGCAGGTGCTCCCAGCCCTCGCGGCGGGGCGCCCCGGCTGCCACCTTGCGTGCGGCGGAGGCGGTCCCGGCCGTCGCGACCGCGGCCCGGACCTCGGGTTGAGCCACCGACAAGGCCCAGTAGGCGTGGGTGACGGACGGGTAGCCGGTCTCTCCCACCGTGATCGGAGCGGGGTAGTCGTTGCGCAGCCCGAGCCTGCCGGGATCCTCCACCGGCTCGTTCGGGGACAAGCGGCAGAGCCGGACCGCCGGGGCGTGCGACGCCACCGGCCCGTCCGCCGGGACACGGGCGGGCCGCTCGGCACTCCAGGCCGCCCGCCCCTCGAAGTACGCGAGGGCGCGGTCGTAGACCTCCTGCGTGACCGGCGGTTCGCCCGGCAGGTAGGTGCGGCCGCCCGGCCCGGCCACCAGCGCGCGCAGCGGGGCGTCCTTCCGATCCATGTCGCCCAGCACCCGGCACCGCTGCGGGGCCGGCACGGCCATGAACGCCGCCCGGGCCGCGGCCCGGTTCTCCTCGGTCCGGGCGGCGAGGAAGACCTCGACGGCGGCCAGGCACCGGCGGGTCGAGTCGGGCCGCCCGTTCAGCAGGTCGACGGTGTCGCGGACCTCGGCGACCAACTGCTCCGGAGTCCGCCAGCTCCGCGGCCCGCTGAACCTCCACTCCGCCAGCTCGTCCGCGGAGGCCTCCCCACCCTCGGGCAGGCTGGTGGCCACCCACCCGGTGCGCACCTTCTCCTCGAACTCCTCGACGGTGACCAGGCCCCCGCAGTCGATGAGCCCGTCCGCATAGATGAAGAGGTCGATGAGGAAGTGGTGGCCGCCGTTGCGGATGAACACGTGCCGCCAGGTGCCGGGGACGCGGACGCCGTCCACCGTGCGATGGGTGATCCATTTGCCGAACATCCCGAGATTGTCCCCGACCACGGCCCCGGCCCCGACCGCAGCCGCAGCCGGAGTGAGCACCTGGCCGGCCGCGGCTGTCCCACCTGCTCCCGCCCACCCGCACGCCGAGAGGCCGAGCCGTTCGAACCTGCCCCGTGAGCGATCACGCGCCCGCTGACAGTCCGAACATCGACCGGCAGGGCGCCAGCCCGCTGACCGAGACGGGGACTTCGGCATGGGCCTCCCAGCGGTCGCGGGTGAGCCGGAGCCGCCTGTTCGTCACGGGCCCGCCGCGCACCACGTGACGGTCGACGCCGTCGAGCTCATAGCCGTGCTTCCGGGACACGGCGAACGAGGAGGCATTGTGCTCGAAGGCCCCCGATGTCGCCTCCAGCGCGTCCAGGCCGGCGAAGGCCAGGTGCAGGACGGCGGCGCGCATCTCGGTGCCGATCCCTTGCCGCTGGTGGCGCACACCGAGCCAGGAGGCCGTGGTGACCTCCCGCAGGACGGCGAAGTCCCGGGCGGCGATGGTCTGCAGGCCGACGACCCGGCCGTTCTCGAAGACCGCCAGGTTCAGGGCCCAGTCGCCCGGTGACCAGTTCCCCCGGCACAACCAGTGGTGCTGCACCACGGACCGTGCCCGTTCGGCCGGAGGAAGGTCGGTCCACGGCACGAGGAAGGGCATGCGGTCCGGCTGGTGGACGCCCTCTGCGGCCAGGTCGGCCAACTGGGCCAGCTCGCGGTCGGTGGGGAGCCGGAGCTCCAGGCGGGGAGTGGCCAGGCGCAGCCCCAGCAGCGGCCAGTGATCGATCAACATGCGCCATTGTCGAGGACGGCGGCGGCTGCGGTCACCTGGTTTCCGGGGCCCGGAGCGGCGGTGAGGGCTCAGCGGCCCTGCCTGCGGGAACAGGCAGGGCCCGCCTCGTGCCGCTGTGGGTGGCGGTGCGGGGCGGGCCCGTGGTGCGTGGGGTGTGCGGGGTTCAGCTG
>NZ_JBHZCY010000184.1:0-13911 GCF_042786665.1 Kitasatospora sp. NPDC059146
CCCGAGAGATCTACCGAGTCCTGACCACGCCCAGCACACCGAGCACCACCACCGAGCAGCTCACCATCGCTGCTTGACATCCATAAGAGCATCCGAGCCCCCGGCACGACCAGGGCCCGCTGCACCGGAAACGGTGCGGCGGGCCCTCGGTGTCGCCGGACTCCCCCGCGCAGTCGCCCGGGCGGGCCGGCGGTTCAGCCCCGCAGGGCGGCCGGGACGACGGCGAACAGCGCCGCCGCCAGGGTGACGGAGAGGCAGAGCGTCGCCCAGCGGGTACAGATCCGGCGGCACTCCGCGCGGTAGCGGGCGGCCAGCCGGCGGCAGCGGTCGACGGCGCGGTCGACGACCTCCTCGGCGTAGCGCAGGCGGTCGGCGGCGTAGGCCCGCTCCAGGTCCTCCCGTTCGGCCTCCGGCAGCCAGGGGAACTGCGCGGCGAAGGCGCGGGCGTCGCGTTCGGCCGCCGCGACCTCGGCCTCCCAGGCCAGGAAGCCCTCAATGCGGGCGATCCCCACCCGGGAGTTCCTCCGGCCGCCGCCGGCCGCCCCGCCCTGGCGCGGGGTCCGCGCCCGCGGTGGACGCCGTCTGCCGCTCATGACCGCTCCTCACGTCCTGTCGGGTCGTCCCGCCGGAATTCCTGCGCAGACGGGCTCCGGCGCCGAGTCGCTCCGCAACCACGCAACTACTACCAGCGACGAACCGCAGGTGGCGGGCGGCTCGCCACGACCCCGGGGGCCCGAGAAAACTTGCGTGTCACGCACTATTGCGCACCACGCACCTTTGGCGGGATAGTGGTGCCATGACGGACGGAGAGCCCGGACTGCGGGAACGGAAGAAGGCCGCGACGCGGGAGGCGCTCAGCTGGGCGGCGCTCAGCCTGGCGGTGGAACGGGGACTGGAGAACGTCCGGGTCGAGGACATCGCGGCCGCGGCCGGGGTGTCCCCGCGCACCTACAACAACTACTTCTCCAGCAAGGCCGAGGCGATCGTCTTCCGGCACCGCAACCGGATCATGCGGGCCGCCGAGGCCCTGGCCACCCGCCCGGCGGAGGAGCCGCTGTGGGAGGCGCTGTCCCAGGCCCTGGTCGAACCCTTCGACGGCGCCGAGGAGGAACCCGCCCCCGGCTGGGTCGCCGCCGTGCGACGACTCCTGCGCGAACCCTCGCTCCAGGCCGAGCTGTTCCGCGGCGGCGCGCAGACCAGGGCCGGGCTCACCGCCGCGATCGCCGCCCGCACCGGCACCGATCCGGACCGGGACCTCTACCCGAAGCTGGTGGCCGCGGCCGCGCTCTCCGCGCTGCAGGTCACCAACGAGCACTACCTGGTCGCCGACCCGGCGGTGCCCTTCAAGCCGCTGTTCGCCGAGGCGCTGCGCCAGCTCGCGGCCGGGCTGCCCGATCCGTCCGCCCGGTGAACCCACCACACCCCTGGGGGAATTGACATGACCAACGAGGTCGTCATCGTCGGCGCCGGCCCGGTCGGGCTGTTCCTGGCCTGCGAACTGACCCTGGCAGGCGTCCGGCCGGTGGTCCTGGACCGGCTGCCCGAGCGCTCCGGCGAGCAGAAGGCCAACGGCCTGGTCGGGCAGGTGCTCCGGCTGCTCGACCACCGCGGCCTCCACCGGGCGCTCAGCGGCGCCGCCGGTGCGCCGCGGCCCGTACCCCGGTTCGTCTTCGGGGCCTTCCCGCTGGAACTGCACCGGCTCGACGGCAATCCGCTGCACGCCCTGCCGATCCCGCAGCACCGGATCGAGGCCGTCCTGGAGGAACACGCCCTCGCGCTGGGCGTCACGGTCCTGCGCCGGTGCGAGGTCACCGGCTTCACCCAGGACCGGGACGGGGTCACCGTGGACCTCCACGGCCCGGACGGCGCAGGGCAGTTGCGCACCCGCTACCTGGTCGGCGCGGACGGCGGCCGCAGCACCGTCCGCAAGCGCGCCGGCATCGGCTTCCCCGGCGTCACCTCGCCCGACCCGGTCTCCCGGATCGCCCACGTGCTGCCGCCCGAGGGCCTGCGCACCACCGACGACGGCAAGCTCCTGCTGCCCGGCTGCCCGACCCCGTTCGGGCCGTGGACCCACACCCGCACCGAGCACGGCGTGTTCGTCATCTCCCCGTTCGGCCCGGACGCCGCCATGATCGCCACCATGGAGTGGGGCGGCCCGCCCGTCGACGAGGCCGGCCCGCTCACCCTGGACGAGCTGCGCGCCAGCATCCGCCGGGTCACCGGCGCCGACCTGCCGCTCGCCCCGGCCCGGACGGCGGGACCGTTCACCCCGCGCCGCACCGTCGGCCACAACACCCGGCTCGCCGAGCGGTACCGCGAGGGCCGCGTCCTGCTGGTCGGCGACGCCGCGCACGTCCACGCCGCGACCGGCGGCCCCGGCCTCAACCTCGGCCTCCAGGACGCCGCCAACCTGGGCTGGAAGCTCGCCGCCGAACTCCGGGGCTGGGCCCCGCCCGGCCTGCTGGACAGCTACCAGGACGAACGCCGGCCGGTCGGCGAGCGGGTCTTCATGCACTCCCAGGCCCAGATGGCCCTGATGGCCCCCGGCCCCGGGATCACCGCGCTGCGCGCCCTGGTCGGCGAGCTGATCGCCCACCAGGACAACCTCGCCCGGATAGCCGCCCTGATGGCGGGCAGCGACGTCCGCTACGACACCGACTGCCCGCACCCGCTCGCCGGGGGCTTCGCCCCGGAGCTCGCCCTCGACACCCCGACCGGGAGCACCCGCCTGGCCGAACTCACCCACAGCGGAAGGCCGTTGCTGCTCGACCTGACCGGCGGCGCGCTCGGCCTCGCCGACCGGGCGGCCGGCTGGAAGGACCGGGTCGACGTCCTCGCCGCCGACTGCCCCCAGGCACCACCGCCCGCCGGAGCCCTGCTGCTGCGCCCGGACGGCTACGTCGCCTGGGCCTGCGCCCCCGGCGACGCCGACCGGGCGGGACTGGACCGGGCGCTGCGCGGCTGGTTCGGCGCACCGCGGATCTGAGTACCGGCACCCGGGCGGACTGAGTACTCCACCCCTGCCGGGGCGGCGGGAGCCGCCGGAAGACTGGGCGCATGAGCGAATCCCTGCCCACCGCAGCCGCCCCGACCAGGACCGCACCGGACCGCTGGTGGCGGGCCCCGTCGATCTCGACGGCGCTGACCCTGGCACTGCTGCCGCCCGCGGTCATGCTCCGGGGCCTCGGCGAAATGGCCACCGACCCCTGTACGTCCACGGGCCCGTGCCCCGCCGTGCCGCACCTGGCGGTCGCCTCGGCCGCCGTGGTCGCGGCGGTGATCGCGGTCGTCCTCCAATGGCCCGCGGCCCGGCTGTTCCGACCGGCCCGGGTGGCCGTCTCCCTGGTCCCGCCGGCCGCACTCGCGGTCGAGTTCTTCGCCATCCTGAGCATCGGCCCCGGCGCGTGACCCCGGCGCCCGCCCCCAGGTCAACTGAGGCCTGTCTCTTGGATCCTTGCCGGGTCCGCGACGTCGGGGCACTCACCTCGCCGCGTTGTCGTCGGTCACCAATGCTCCGCAGTGGCTCCCTCCTCCGCCTTGCGATGCACGCACCCCGACGCCGCGGCCTGATCCGACAAAATCCAAGAGACAGGCCTTAAGGTCGTCGCGGCCGCCCTTCGACGGGCGGAGGGAACCGGACGAACGGGGAACCATGCGCATCGGAATCATCGGCACCGGCGTGGTCGGGCAGACCCTCGCGGACAAGCTGGTCTCGCTCGGCCACCAGGTGGCCCTGGGCTCCCGGACCAAGGACAACGAGCACGGGCTGGCCTGGGCCGGAAAGGCCGGCCCCGCGGGCAGCTGCGGGACCTTCGCCGAGGCGGCGGCCTTCGGCGAGGTGGTGCTGAACGCCACCGGCGGGACGGTCTCGCTGGCGGCGCTGCGCGCGGCCGGGGCGGAGCACCTCGCCGGGAAGCTGCTGATCGACGTGTCCAACCCGCTGGTGTTCGGCCCCGAGGGCGTCACCCTCGCCCCGGTCAACACCGACAGCATCGGCGAGCAGATCCAGCGCGAGTTCCCCGAGGCCCGGGTGGTAAAGGCCCTCAACACGCTGAACTGCGAGCTGATGGTCGCACCGGGCAGACTGGCCGGCGAGCACAACCTGTTCATCGCCGGGAACGACGCCGTCGCCAAGGCCGAGACGGTCGCCCTGCTGGGCGAGTTCGGCTGGCCGGCCGAGTGGATCGTCGACCTCGGGGACATCACCGGCGCCCGGGCGACCGAGATGATGATGCCGTTCTGGCTCCGGATGATGGGCCACTTCGGCGACGCCTCGTTCAACTACTCGTTCCGGCGGCCCGCGTAGCCCGCCGGGCCCGCCCCTCCCCCGGTGGTGGGGCGGGCCCGGCGGTCGCCGACCGGCCGTGGGGGACAATGGTCGGCATGTCCCGACGTCGTTCCGCGCCCCGCCCCGCCGCTCCCCGGCTGCTGCCGTCCTCCCCGTGCCCGTGCGGCCTGCCCGCCGCCTACGGCGACTGCTGCGGCCGGCTGCACCGTGGCCAGGCGAAGGCCACCACCGCCGAGTCGCTGATGCGCTCCCGGTTCAGCGCCTTCGCCGCCCAGGACGAGGCCTACCTGCTGCGCACCTGGCACCCGGACACCCGGCCCGACGAGGTCGACTTCGACCCGGCCCTGCGCTGGACCGGGCTGGAGGTGCTCTCCACCAGCGAGGGCGGCGCCTTCCACGCCGAGGGCACGGTCGCCTTCCGCGCGCACTGGACGGAGGGCGGCGAGCAGGGCGTGCTCAGCGAGCACAGCCGCTTCGTCCGGTACGAGGGCGCCTGGGTGTACCTCGACGCCCTCTCGCTCGGCTGAGGACCCGCCGGCCGGGGCCGCCGCCCTACAGGTAGTCGTCCAGGCGGCCCAGCGAGTAGCCGGCCGCGGTGACCTCGTTGAGCACCTTGCGCAGCAGGTCCGGCATGGTGGCCTTCCAGTCGGAGGTGCCGCGGAAGTGGGTGAGGATGATGTCGCCCGGGTGGAGCTTCCGGTCGTCGTAGCGCCACTCCATGTGGTCCGGGAAGGCCTCCTCGTTCCACAGCGGGACGGCCTGCACCCCGCAGGAGGCCGCGGCGCGCAGGGTGTCGTCGTTGTACTCGCCGTACGGGGGGCGGAACAGCCGGGGGCGCACGCCGATCTGCTGCTCCAGCTGGTCCTGCTGGTCGCAGATCTCCCGGCGCTGGGTCTCGTAGTCGAGGACCTTGAGGTTGCGGTGGTTGATCGTGTGGTTGTTGATCTCCACGCCCTGCTTGTGCAGGTCCCGGAAGTAGCCGTAGTTGTCGCGGACGAGGTAGTCGGAGAGGAAGGCGCTGAGCGGGATCCCCAGTTCCGCCGCCATCCGGGAGAACTCCGGGTCCTTCTCGAAGCCGTCGTCGATGGTCAGGAAGACCACCTTGTCCTCGGTCGGCACCCGGAACACCACGGGCGGGCGGCCGTCCTTCAGTTTGACGCCCTGCACCGGGGTGAGGGTGGCCTTGGCGGCGGGGCGGGCCGGGGCCTTCAACGGCGGGTGGTCCAGGCCCCAGCGCTGGGCGGTCTCCAGGGCGGTGCGGGCCACGTCGGCCTGGCGGGCGGCCGCCTCGCTGCTGGTCTCCTCCTGCTCCCGGGCCAGGCCGGGGAGCAGCGGCGGAGCGGGTTGGGCCGCCCCGGGGCTCGCCGGGGCGGCGTCGGCTCCGGCGGGCGCTGCCGCGGCTCCGGCGGCGGGCGCCCCGGCGGCCGGGGCGGGCTTGGGCTGGGCGGCGGGACCGGCGCAGCCGGTGACCACGGCGGTGAGGCAGACGGCGGCCAGCAGTCCGGTGCGTGCGCCGCTCCGCTTCTGACCTTTCCTCAGATCCCCACTCATGCGACAAACTGATGGTCCGTTCATAGCTGCTACTGCTCCCCCGCCGGGCGCCCCCGCCAACCCTCCGTCACCCGCCCGGGGCAACGGCACGCCGCCCGCCTTGCCGATCCTTTGCCGAATCCCCCACAACCGGTACGAAAACCCTTTGCGCCCACGGCACCCGGAAACGGATCATGCGCGCATGACCGACCGCTGGACCGTCACCACCGCCGACGTGACCGCCCCCGAGGCCACCGACCTGCTGCGCGAGTACTACTACGACGTGGCCAACCGCTACTACCGCCTGCACCTGGGCCGCGAGGGCACCCCGGAGGAACTGGAGTCCGGCCTCGCCGGCTCCCCCAGCGGCGACCTGGCCGCCCCCACCGGCCTCTTCCTGCTCGGCCGCTACGACGGCGCGCCCCAGTCCTGCGCCGGCCTGCGCCGCCACGACGCCACCAGCGTCGAACTCACCCGGGTCTTCGTCCGCCCCGGCCTGCGCGGCACCGGCGGCGGCGCCCAGCTGCTCGCCGCCGTCGACCGGGCCGCCCGCACCATGGGCGCCGAGCGGATCGTCCTGGACACCCGCCTCGACCTGGTCGAGGCCCGCGCCCTCTACCTGCGCAACGGCTACCGGGAGATCCCGGCGTACGGCGACACCGGCCCGTACTCCGAGGTCTGGTACGGCAAGGACCTCACCGAGCCGGGCCGCCACGGGAGTTGACCACCGGCACCGGCCCTGCCGCGCCCCTGCCCCGCCCTACCGCGCCCCGGCCGCCCGGCGGCCCGCCAGGGCCGCGGCCAGCTCGGCGGCCGAGGGCGGGTTGGCGCCGGGGCGGGAGACGGTCAGCGCGGCGGCGGTGACGGCCTCGGCGAGGCAGTCGGCCAGATCCGTGCCGGCCGCGCGGGCGTGCAGAAGGGCCGCCATGAAGGAGTCACCGGCGCCGACGGTGTCCGCGACCGCGACCGGGACGGCCGCCACCCGCTCCCGGCGGCCCGCCGCGGTGAGCGCCAGGGCGCCCTCCGCCCCGAGGGTCACCGCGACCGTGTCGGGCCCCAGGGCGAGCCAGCGCTCGGCGACCGCCTCCACGGGCTCGCCCGGGTAGAGCCAGGCGAGGTCCTCGTCGCTCGCCTTCACCAGGCCGCTCAGCGCCACGCAGCGCTCGACCCGGCGCACCGCCGCCGCCCGGTCGCCCATCAGCGCGGGGCGCACGTTCGGGTCGTAACTGACCGGCGCCCGGTCGCGCCACCGTTCCACCAGGGCGAGCACCGAGGCGGCGCCCGGTTCGGTGACCGCGCCGATCGAGCCGAGGTGGATCCCGGCGGGGGCGGTGGGGAGTTCGGTCGGCGGCAGCGTCCAGCCGATGTCGAAGGTGTACCCGGCCCGCCCCTGCCCGTCCAGCCGCACCACCGCCGAGGGCGTGCGGGCCACCTCGGCCGCCCGGACCACCACCCCGGCCGACTCCAGGTGGCGGCGGATCAGCCGCCCGTCGGCGTCCGGCCCCAGCTCGGTGAGCAGCACCGCCGGGCGGCCCAGCCGGGCCAGGCCGTACGCGACGTTCGCGGGGCTGCCGCCGGGGTGGACCCGGTCGGGGGCGCCGTCCGTCCGGACGATGTCGGCGACGCACTCACCGATCACCAGAAGGTGTGAAGCGGGGCTGGTCACGGCGGCTCCTGGCATCCGGTACGCGGGCGTCGTCCGGGGGCCACCCTACGCGGTGCGTCCGGGAAGGCGTCCGGGCACAGGAGTACGGCCGCCGGACCTGGCCAGGTTCTCCGACGGCCGTGGCCCCGTCCGTCAGGGGACGAAGCACTACGAACGCTAGCCCCGGCCCGGGGGCGCCGCCAGCACCGTGGTCCGTCCGGGGGACGCCCGCGTGTCGGCACCGTTGTGGCCGGATCCGGCGGGATCCGGCGGGACTCGGCCGGTCCCCGCCGGGCGGGGCTGACGGTCCAGTAGGGTCCGTGCCCGGTGCGCCGCGCACGCACCGCACGTCCGCCCCGTACGAAGTGTGGTGATCCCCTTGCCCAGGACCCGTGCCGCCTCCGCCCTGGCACTCGCCCTCGGCGCGGTGCTGCTGTCCGCGAGCGCCCCGCCGGCCGCCGCCGTGGACGGTCCGGGCGATCCGGTCTTCCCCTCGCTCGGCAACCCCGGGTACCGGGCGCTCGCCTACGACCTGTCCTTCGAGTACCGGGCCGACACCCGGACCGTGGACGGAACCGCGGTGATCACCGCCCGGACCACCCGGACCACGGCCGCCCTGTCGCTGGACGCGCTCGGGCTGGACGTGCACGCCGTCCGGGTCGACGGGCGGGCGGCCCGGTTCGCCGTCCACGACGAGAAGCTGACCGTCACCCCCGAGGAACCGCTGCGCCGCGGCAGCACCGCGCGGCTGACCGTCGAGTACACCGCCGACCCCCGCGCCGCCCTGCCGCACACCGGCTGGGTGCCGACCGCGAACGGCTTCGCGGTGGCCGGGCAGCCCGCCAGTGCCCACACCGTCTTCCCGTGCAACGACCACCCGAGCGACAAGGCCCGCTTCACCATAGCGGTGACCGCGCCGGATCCCCTGCTGGGCGTCGCCAACGGGGAGCTGGCGCAGACCGTGCCGCTCGGCGACGGCCGCACCACCCGGCGGTACGTCTCCCGCGAGCCGATGGCCACCGAACTCGTCCAGGTGTCCGTCGGCGACTACACCGTCCGCGAGCGCCCCGGCCCGCACGGGCTGCCGCTGCGCGACGTCGTACCGACCGCCCGGGTCGCCGAGCTGGCCCCGGCCCTGGACCTCACCGCCGACCAACTCCGCTGGGCAGAGCAGCACTTGGGACCGTTCCCGTTCGAGTCCTACGGCATCCTGCCGGTCGACAGCGACGACCCGGCGGCCTTCGGCTTCACCGGACTGGAGACCCAGACCCTCACCCTCTACAAGCCGGGCTTCCTGCGCCAGGCCGAACCGGCGATCGGCTCGCACATGATGCACGAGCTGGTGCACTCCTGGTTCGGCGACAGCGTCACCCCCGCCACCTGGGCCGACCTGTGGCTCAACGAGGGCCACGCCGACTACTACGGCCTCGCCTACCGCTACGAGCGCGGCTGGCCCGACGCCTGGGGCGACACCACCCTGACCGCCCGGATGCGCCGGGTGTACGGCCTCGGCGACCAGTGGCGGCACGACTCCGGCCCGGTCGCCTCACCCACCGCCGACACGCTCTTCGACGACCAGCGCTACACCGGCGGCGCCCTGGTGCTGTTCGCCCTCCGGGAGAAGGTCGGCGCCGCCGCCTTCGACCGGATCGAGCGGACCTTCCTGCGCGAGCACCGCCACGGCACCGCCACCACCCGGGACTACGTCCGCACCGCCTCCGAGGTCTCCGGGCAGGACCTCACCGGCTTCCTGGACGATTGGCTGTACGGGCGGCGCACCCCGCCGATGCCCGGCCACCCGGACTGGACGGTGGCGCCCGTGACCACCGCACCGGACCCCGCCAGCGCCCGCCCCGCCGGGCCGCCACGGCTGACGGAGCACTCGGGAACGGTCTGACCCGCTTCGCGGCGTCCGAGCGGCTTGCGGAGCTTTCGGACGCTCCGTCGCCGTTCGCCCGCCCGGGCGCGCCACCGTGCACGCCCGGGCGCCCCCGTGCGCCCCTGGCCGTCCGGGAACGGACGGGCCATGGTGGTCCCCACGGCCCGCCTGCCGCCCGGCCTAGCCCCGGCCGGCACGCGGGCCGTCCAAGCCCTCCCTCCCCGCACCACCGGGGCCGCGCCCGGCACCCGCCCGGGGAGCTGCGAAAATTCTTCCGACGGGCAGGCAACCCGGTCCGCCGCCCATCGCGTTCAGCAGCCGTGAGAACGACACGAACGAGGACGCGGCCCGCCGGGCCGCCACGGCTGACGGGAACGGTGCGGGAACCATGGCAGGGGCAGGGGCGGCAGCAGGATGACGGACGCGACACCGGACTTCACGGAGTTCGTCGCCGCCTGCGGCCCCAAGATGCTGCGCACGGCCTGGCTGCTCACCGGGGACCGGCACCAGGCCGAGGACCTGCTGCAGACCGCACTCGCCAAGGTCTGGCCCCGCTGGGAGCTGATCGCCCGCGAGCGGCCCGAGGCGTACCTGCGGAAGGTGCTGGTCAACTGCCACGTCTCCTGGTGGCGGCGGCGCTGGACCGGCGAACTCCCGCACGAGGAGCTGCCGGAACCGGCGGTCGCCCGGGCCGACCCCTACGAGGACGTGCTGCTCGGGCAGGTGGTCGCCGAGGCGGTCCGCTCACTGCCCCCACGCCAGCGCGCCGTGGTGGTGCTGCGCTTCTTCGAGGACCTCAGCGTGGAGGAGACCGCCGAGGTGCTGCGCTGCAGCACCGGAACGGTCAAGAGCCAGTCGCACCGGGCGCTGGCCGCCCTGCGCGGACGGCTCCCGGCCAGGGAACTGCTGCTGGACGGGGGACGTCGTGAACGCGTCTGATCCGCGCGAGGGCGCCGGGGTGGAGGAGGACGAGCTGCGCGTCCTGCTGCAGGAGGCCGTCCCGCCCCTGGCCGCGCCGAAGGACCGGATGGAGCGGGTGTTCGCCCGAGCGGCCCGGACCAGGCGGCGACGGCGCAACGCCGGCCTCGGGCTCGGCCTGACCGGCGGGCTGGTCGCCGCCGTACTGGCCGCCGCCCCGGCGATCGCCCCGAGCCCCGGGCCGGCGCAGGAGGCCGCGGGGCGGCCGACCGCCACCGCCTCCCCGCTCCCCACCGCAACGGGCGCCCCGCTCCGGTTCCCCGAGGTCGACGGGCTCCTCGCGACCCTGCCGCCGGGCTGGTTCTCGGAACCCGTCACCGGCGACCCGCACCAGGCCGTCGGGTACCTGGCCAACCGGCCGTTCAATCCGAACGGGCCCTGCTTCGGGCTGCCCGTCCCCTGCGGCGCATCGGCCGCGCAGCCGGCCCCCGACCGGGTACTGCTCACCCTGCGGCTGGTGAACGCGCCGGACACGGCCGGGCAGCCCGACGGAGCGACCACCGGGATGACGGAGACCCCCTTGGACAAGGAGTGCTCGACCCGCAACGGCAACCGGGAGCTCGTCGGCCGGCGGAGCGTCGACCTCAAGGGGCCCGCCCTGGTCGAGGTGACGGCCTGCGCCCTCGACCCCTCCGAACGGACCCTGCGGCAGGTGCAGCAGGTGCTCGACTCGATCCGGACGGCCGACCGCTGATCCCCTGACGCCCGGGCCGCCCCGCCCCGTCCCGGCCTGTCCCCGTCCCTGTCCCCGTCGTCGCCGCTGCCGCCCGCACCCACCCGAAACGGAACCGCCATGTCCCTACCCCGTCGCGCCCTCGTGGGGCTGGCGCTGCTCCTGGTGAGCTGCGCCCCCGAGGCCCACGGACCGTCCACCGCGACCACCCCCGCCCCGACCGCCCCCGGCACCTCCGCCCCGGACCTCCCGGCCGAGCCGCCGCCCGTCGCCGTCGCCGCGCGCCCCGCACCTCCCGAGCTGCCGCGCCAAGTCCCTGGCGTCGGGCCGCAGTTGCGCAGCGCGATACCGGCCGGGACCCGGCAGGTGCTGGTGGTCACCGGCGACGGCCCCGAGGCCTCGACCGGGCACGCCGTGCTCTACCGCGACGACGGCGACGGCTGGCGCGCCGGGCCCGCCTGGCCGACCCGCAACGCCGTGCACGGCTGGACCACCGACCACCGCCAGGGCGATCTGCACTCCCCCGTCGGGGTGTTCACGCTCACCGACGCGGGCGGCCGACTGCCCGACCCGGGCGCCCGGCTGCCCTACCACCGGTCCGAGGACTTCGTGATGGGCGGCACCGGCTTCGAGGGGGAACCGCTGGCCGGCTCCTTCGACTACGTGGTCGCCATCGACTACAACCGGGTCCCCGGCTCGACCCCGCTCGACACCCGCCGCCCGCGCGGCACCGGGTACGGCGGCGGGATCTGGCTGCACGTCGACCACGGCGGGCCGACCCACGGCTGCGTCAGCATGACCGCCGACCGGATGCGGGAGCTGCTGCTCGCGCTCGACCCCGCGCTGCACCCGGTGGTGGTGATGGGGGACGCCCGGAACCTCGCCCGCTGAGCACGGACGCGGGCTCCGGGCGGGTCCCAGCGGGTTCCGGGCCGGCCCCGGCGGGTTCCGGGCGGGCCCCGGCGGGTTCCGGGCGGGCCCCGGCGGGCTGCGGTCAGGTCCGCAGCTCGGCGGTCCGGCCCCCGTCGAACCGGTAGGCGGTCTGGCCGAACCCGCCCTTGGCGAAGGCGAGGACCTTGGCCGGCCGCACCCCGAAGACCAGGGACGCGCCCCCGTCCTGGTGGGCGAAGCCGTCCGCCGTCACCCGGAACCGCCACTCGCCGTTCCACTTGGCCGCCCAGGCGGCCGCGAGACGTTCCAGCGCGGGGCGCGCGGTGACCCGCACGGCCACGCCCTCCACCACCACGTCGAGCCCCCGGTCCCAGCGGTCGCAGCCGGTGGTCAGCGCCACCTGCCGGTTCCCGCCCAGGTTCACGGTCTTCTGCTCCGCGGCGCCGGTGGTGAAGTGCAGCTGCCCGTCGAGCCACACGGCCACCAGGGGCGTGACGTGGGGGCGTCCGTCGGACCGCACCGTGGTGATCCAGAACAGCTGTGCCGATTCCAGCACCCCACGAACGGTCTCCCACGGCGTCGCGCCCGAACCGGGGTCGCTGAACCGTTCGTCGAACCGCGCATCCGGGTCGTTCGTGCTCATTCGTCGCTCCTGTCAGGAGGAAGTGGCCGGACACCACCACACCGCGATCGGCGGCTACCGGGCAAGGTGGCCGTCGGCCCCGGCCGTGGACGGCGACACGCCCCCCACCGTGCGCCCTTGCGGCCGGAGGGCCGTCGCGGCGACCCTTGGGACGAGCGACGGCCGGCACAGCCATGCCTTCGAAAGGGCACCCCCCATGCCTCAGGACACCGCGTTCACCCTCCCCTTCGACACCGCGACCAGCCCGGACGCCGACGCGGCCCGGCGGCGCAGCCTGCTCTGGAGCCGGCGGCAGGGGCTCGTCGCAGACCCGGTCGACGAGGCGCGCTTCCTGCGCTGGGACATCGCCGGGCTGATGGCCGTCTGGAACCCCCGGACGAGCGGGGCCCGGCTGGACCTGACCGTGGACGCCGTCGTGGTCGCCACCTTCCTCGACGACCACGTGGACGGCCCGCCGGCCGACCGGCCGGAGCGGGTGGGCGCCGTCTGCGCGGACTTCGCCCGCGTCATCGCCGCAGGCGGCCGACCCCCGGCCGGGGCCGGGCCGCTGCTGCGGGCCTTCGGCGACGTGTGGCAGCGCCTCGCCGACGGCGCCTCCCCCGCCTGGCTGGAACGCACCGGACAGCACTGGCAGTGGTACCTCGGCGCGTACGCCCAGGAGGCCCGCAACCGCGCCCACCGACGCGTCCCGACCCTCGCCGAGTACGCCGAACTGCGCCGCCGCTCCGGCTTCGTGTACGCCATGCTGGACCTCAGCCAGAAGGCCTACGGCTTCGAACTCCCCGACCGGCTCTACACCCAGCCCGTGGTGCGCCGGATGGCCGACATCACCGCGGACGTCGTCGACACGCTCAACGACGTCCACTCCGTCGAGAAGGAGGAGTCGCGCGGCAACGTCCACAACCTCGTCCTCGTCATCGAGAACGACCCTGGCCGAGCCCGGAGTCGGGACCGCAGCCGGGACCACGGCCGGGACGGGGCCCCGGACCACGCGGACAGCATCCGGGAGATCCAGGGCATGGTCACCGCCTGGTGCGAGGAGTTCCTCGTCCTGGAGCAGCGGCTGGCGAGCGGCGTCGGGCCGCGGGAGGCCGGCGCCGCCGCCCTGATCACCGACTGCATGCGCACGGCCATGAGCGGCTACCTGGAGTGGAGCAGGACCACCCGCCGCTACTCCCACCTCGTGCCCGCCGGCGAGGCCGCCCTCGCCGCCGACCTCGTGCAGACGAACTGACCGTCCCAGCAGGGAATTTCGACTCCGGGGCCGACCCGGGCCCTGGGCGCTGGGTCCTAGGGTCCGTCTTCAACCTCCCGTCGTCCGCCCGGAGGGCGGGCGGGGCGGCGTTGGGGTGCGTGCATCGCAAGGCGGAGGAGGGAGCCC
>NZ_JBHZCY010000185.1:0-13885 GCF_042786665.1 Kitasatospora sp. NPDC059146
GACGCGTCCACCGCCGGAATCCTGTCCGTCCTGGTCTTCGGCGCCGGCACCGACTACGCCCTGCTGCTCGTCTCCCGCTACCGCGACGAACTCCACCTCACCGACGACCGGTTCACCGCGATGGCCCGCGCCTGGCGCGGCACCGCCCCGGCGGTCCTGGCCAGCGGGACCACCGTCGTCCTCAGCCTGCTCACCCTGCTGGCCGCCGAACTCACCGGCAACCGCGGCCTCGGCTTCGCCGGCGCCGTCGGCATCCTCACCGCGATGCTCTTCGGCCTGATCGTCCTGCCCGCCGCCCTCGTCCTGCCCGGACGCCGCCTCTTCTGGCCCCTCGTCCCCCAGGTCGGTGCCCCGGTCACCGCCGACCGCCGCGGCCTCTGGGCGCGCATGGGTGCTTCCGTCGCCCGACGTCCGGCCCGAGTCGCCCTCGCCGGCACTGCGGTCCTGCTGCTCCTCGCCTCCGGAGCGCTCGGCATCACCACCGGCCTGGCCCGAGCCGACTCCTTCCGCGAGGCCCCCGAATCCGTCCTCGGGCAACGCACCCTGGCAGCCGTCCAGCCCGCCGGCGCCGCCGAGCCCCTGACCCTCCTGTCCGCCACCGCAGCGGCCGACCGGACCACCGCCGCGGCCCGGCAGGTGCCCGGTGTGTCCTCCGTGACCCCGACCGACCGGACCGGGAGCTGGGCACGCGCCGACATCGTCCTCGACGCCGCCCCGGGCACCGCGGCCTCCGACCACACCATCAGGCGGCTACGCCACGCCGTCGCCGACGTGCCCGGTGCCCAAGCCCTGGTCGGCGGCCCCACCGCCGAGGCCTACGACACCGCACAGGCCAACGCCCACGACACCCGCATCGTCGTCCCCCTCGTCCTCGCGATCGTCCTGATCGTGCTCATCGCCCTCCTCCGCGCGCTGGTCGCCCCGCTGCTGCTGGTCACCACCGTCATCGCCTCCTACTTCGCCGCCCTCGGCGCGAGCTGGACCATCTTCCGCACCGTCTACGACTTCCCGGCCCTGGACACCAACGTCCCCCTGCTGTCCTTCCTCTTCCTCGTCGCCCTCGGCGTCGACTACAACATCTTCCTCATCGCCCGCACCCGCGAGGACACCGTCGCCGGCCACGACACCCGACGCGCCGTCCTGCGAGCCCTCGCCTCCACCGGCGGCGTCATCACCAGCGCCGGCATCCTGCTCGCCGCCGTGTTCGCCGTCCTCGGCGTCCTGCCCCTGATCACCCTCACCCAGATCGGCGTCATCGTCGGCATCGGCGTCCTCCTCGACACCCTGCTGGTGCGCACCGTCCTCGTCCCGGCCCTGGTCCTGCTCACGGGACGCCGCTTCTGGTGGCCCGGCCGCCCCGGATCCTCAGGCTCGCAGGTCCGCCGGAACCCCTCGTGAACCCCGTCCTGGGGCGCGTTCCGACTCGATGCGCCCCAGGACGGCCCTGCAGTGCGCACCGTCCGGGATGCACGCCGACGTGCAGGAGCCCTTCCTCACCAACGGCGACACACCCGGGCGCCCCACCGCACCACCGATCGCTCCGCCGAAGGTCACGCCGCCGCCAGCACCGCCGGCAACCGGAGCGCCACCGCGTCCGCGAGGCGCTCGAACTCGGCCCGCAGGAACGGCGCCGCGAGGCGCGCCAGGCCGTTGAACCGCAGCTGCGCGCGGTATACCACCAGCGCGTGGCTGCCCGACGCCCGCACCGAGATGTCGTCCGTGGCTGTGACGGTCCGGTTCCGCCCCACGAACAGCAGCCGATCGGGACCGAAGCGCTCCAGGCGGTACTCGAGTTCGGTGCGCCGTCCCCTGAACCGCGAGGTGTTGCGCCAGCGCGACCCTTCCGCCACCGGACCGTGACCGAGGCGTACACAGCTCTCGGTGCCCGGGTCCCACTGCGGCGTGTTGCCGAAGTCTGCCAGGTACCGCAGGACCTCCCCGGCCGGCCGCTCGACGAGCATGGTGCGCTCCACGGTGATCATCGGCTCTCCCTCGACGAGGCCCGCCGCACCGGCCGGCCTTCCCCCCTTCTTCGTCGCGGACGCGTTCTCGGATGGCCCTCCGGAGAACGGTTCCGGGGCTCGCAGCCGATCGCCACTCGTTCTGCCCGTCCGAGCTGCCCACGCCGTGTGTTCAGAGACTGCCGGGCATCTGCGTCAGGAGAGCGGCCGCCGCCCAGTCGGGGCCGCGGGGTCGGATGCGCTTGCTGAGTCCGGCCGCTCCGTTCGCCGCTCCGGCGAGGAGGTCCGCGACTGCGGAGCCGGCGGATTCCGGGGAGAGGGTGTTGGGGTCGAGACAGCGGCCGACGTCGGCGCGCTCGGCGTCGTGGGCAATGGCGAACTGGTCGCTGGAGAAGGGCAGGACAAGTGCGGGGACACCGGCGTACAGCGATTCGGTGAAGGAGTTGTTTCCTCCGTGGTGGACCATGGCGGCCGCGTGTGGGAGCAGTTCCTGCTGCGGGATGACCTGGGCCACGTGAAGCCGCTCGGGGGCGGCCTCGCGCAGCAACGGGTGATTCGTGACGTCGGAGACGCGGTTGCCAGCGGCCACGATCACGGAGGCGGGCGTGTGGCGGAGGATCCCGGAGGTGACGTTCGCCAGGACGTCGTGGCGGGCCGACAGGAAGGTGCCCAGCGCCACCAGCACCACGGAGCGCCGGCCTGCTGTCAGGCGTGCGAGCACGGCCTGCCAGGTCATGTCCACTGCTGCGGTGCCGCTGTGGGGCAGCAGGTGACCTGCGTACAGGGCCTTGGGCCCGCTCGGGGCCGGGGGGAGCCAGGGCAGACAGGGGTAGTTGAAGACGACCGCGTGCGGTGAGCACAGGGCGAAGGCCCGGCCGGGTTCGGGCCTGCCGGGAGCGTGGCGGCGGGCGATCGCCCTGAACGCCGCGGTGAAAGCGGCGTCGTTGGCGGCAACCGCGGCGCGCAGCCGGTCGAGATCCGCTGGGGCGGGCTGGAGGGTGTCGGGCCACGCGTAGGGCAGGCCGAAGTAGGCGTCCGGGGCGGCCGGGAGGTAGCTGGGGTGGCCGGGGCAGAAGGTGGCGTAGGGCAGGCCGAGGCAGTGCAGGGCGAGGGTCGCGGAGTAGGAGAGCTGGTCGACGAGGTACCAGTCAGGGCGCAGCTGTGCGTCGAGGGCCGCGAGGTCGCGCAGGACGCGTTCGGGTTCGGCGAGCATGTCGTCGCCGCGGTGGCGTGCCTGGGTGAGGAGGGTCGCCGTCGGCCCGAGGAACGTCGCGTTCAGGAATTCACGCAGGCGCCGGGTCTCGGCGTGGTCCTGGTGGGTGGTTTCGGCGATGCCGTGGTTGGCGTTGCGGGTGACGGCGAGTTCGGTGAACCCGAGGCCGCTTCGGGTCGCGAGGTCCTCGAAGGCACGGGTGCAGGCGAAGTCGACGCGTGCGCCGTGGTTGGCCAGTGCGGCGCCGAGCACGGCAAGGGGCCTGGCGTGGGAGTGGAAGGGCGGGCTGATCACGGCGACGCGGGCCATGCTGTCCTCCGTCAGGGCTTCGGATCGCGTGCGGGTTCCGATCGTGCCAGGCCTCCAGGGTAGCCACGGCCGGACGTCGGTTGCCGCTACCGGGCCCGCGCGGTGCAGGGGCCCGGATCCGTGCGCGAGCGCCGGGTCCAATCCGTTTCGGCGCTCGTCTCCGAAGGGGCAGGTGACCGTTCGGTGGCACGGGAGGAAGACCGATGACACACCACGTCACGCTGGCTCCGGCCGCAGCAGGGTCGCCGACCGGTGCCGCTGGCGCCGGGGCCCTCGGCGCGTGGCGCAGATTCCACTGGGCCCAGGACGTGCGAGCCCGCACCGGTGGTGACCTGCTCGGACGGCTGGCACGGGCCGAGTACGGCGGCGCCTGCGCCCACCCCGACTCGCTCCTGCCGCGCACCGACCGCCGCGCCGCGCGTCTGCGGCAGCTCGCCCGGAGCGAACGCGCGATGCCGGCCTGGGTGCTGGCCGCTGCGGGCTCATCCCCGGACCTGGAACCGCGGGAACGAATCGCTCTGGGCGAGGCGTGGGAACACAGCTGCGGGCCCGACGGTGGGCTGAACGCGACTGCCGAGATCCGCCGACGGCTGCTCTCGGCACCCGGCCCCGCCGAAGCAGCCTTCCTGCTCGATGTGGCGGACGCCAACGCCCTCAGGCCCCTCTCCGCCCGAGAGGCCGTCGAACTGCGTCCGATGGGGCGGACCCTGAGGCACGCGCTCTGGCGCTACCTGTCGGGCGTGGCCGGTGGCGGCCTCGGGCTGCCGCCGCATCCCGCTGAGGCACGGGATGCCTACGAGCAGTTGCTCCTTGCCGGGTGCTGGGAACGGGTCCTGCCCGGGGCGTCGGCGGGGCAGCGGTTCAGGACGGCCTTCGGCCCGCTGACCGAGCCGTTCACCGCCTCCCCGGTGGTCGCGCAGTCGATGCTTCTGGGCCGCCTGGAGGAACCCGGAGCCGGGCTCAGCGGAGGCATGAGCGTGCTCCTGACCGCACTGGCCGAAGCCCTGTCGGCCCATGCCCGCACTGCACGCGTCCTCACTCTGACCGCCGCCCAGCCCGACGACACCCGACGCGCCGAACTGGTGGGCCGATTCAGCAAGGCGCACCTGCTGGTACGCCTGCCCGTGGACTCGGCAGAGGTACTGGACCCCCAGAACGCCGCTACCCATCAGCCCGCTCTGGCCTGGTGGGCGCGGCGCGCCTTCGAACTCCCCGGAGCACGACCGGACATCACGCATGTCAGGTTCGCCGACGACGCCTCACTGGCCGTCGCCCAGGCCACCCGCCGCTTCGGCGCGAAGCTCGCGTTCACGGTCACCCCCGATCCTCACCGCACGATGGACGAACGGCATGCCGGTCTGCCCCCGGAGCAGACCACCGGCGCGAGCCACGCGCTGCGCCTGGACATGCACCGCATCTTCGTCGCCGACCGCCTCGTGGACCGCGCGGACCTGCTGGTCGCCATGCCCGGGCGGCACGGGACGCAGGAACTCCTCGAACACTTCCCGCAGTTGGAGAAGCGGTCGGTCCATCTCCAGCCCGAGGGCATCGCCCCCTTCCGACCCGCTCCTGACGACGCCGCGACCGGCCGCAGGATGCTGGCGCGACTGTTCGGCTGCGGTGGCAGCGTCGAAAGCCTGGACGCCACCGACCGCCACCTGCCGGTGCTGCTGTGTGTGGGACGCCTTCACCCCGTCAAGCAGCAGGAACAGCTGGTCCAGGCCTGGCTGCTCGCAGGCCTGCACCACCGCACGACCCTGCTGCTGGTCGGCGGGTCACCCACGGCCCCGACCGACATCGAAGCGGCGGTGCGCGCCAGGGTCACCGAACTCCTGGCCACGAACCCGGTCGCCCGCAGGCGAGCAGCCCTGTGGCCCGCTCTGCGCAACCGGCACGTCCGCCTCCTGGAGAGGGCGCTGGCACAGACCGGACCGGGTTCCGCGCTCTACGTGTGCCCCAGCGCCAAGGAGGAGTTCGGGCTCGCTGTGCTGGAAGCCATGGAAGCCGGCCTCCCGGTGGCCGCTCCCCAGCGCGGCGGCGCCTCCCACTACCTGCGCGACGGCGTCAACGGACGCCTCCTGGCCACCGAATCCGTGGCGACGCTCGCCGAGGGCCTGCGCTCGCTCGTCCTCACTCCTGCACCCGGGCTCGCCGCGATGGCGGCAGCCGGGTCGGCCACGGTGCGCGAGAGGTTCGGCATCGACGCCATGGCGGCATCCCTGGCGGACGCCTACCTCACCACGTGCCGCCCGGCTTCCTCGCGGCGGGCCCGGACCGTCGGGAGCCGGGGAGACGACACCTGAGACGGCGCGCGGGGAGGGCCGGCACGGGTCGTGCCGGTCGGCGCAGGTCCGGCCGGTCGGGCCCGCCCGCTGGACCCGACCGGGGCAAGAGGACGAGGAAGCGGCGCGGTGGCAGTACCGTCCTGATCCGGGCCGTTCCCCGCGGAGTCGGGGAACGGCCCGGACGATCGCCGAACGTTCAGTGCGGGCACGGCGTGCTCACGCCGGACGCCCCGGCAGGGCGGGTCGCCCCGGCCCGTCGGACAGTCCCTCGGAGCCGTTGCGACCGGCCGATCGGGGGTGGCGGTGGCGCCAGTAGGGGTTGTCGAGCGGCAGCTTTGCGCTCACCCGCCCGTACATGCCGAAGGTGGCGATCACCAGCCCCATCACGAAGCTGAACAGCACGTTCTGGATCCGGAAGGCCAGGACGTTGGCCGACGAGTCCAGCACCGCCAGGTTCACGAAACCACTGAGGACGAACAGCGTGCCCACGGTGATGTTGATCGTGGAAGCGGTGTTTCCGCCGATCGCCGCTCCGCCGACGAGGACGGCGGCCGTGACCACCGAGACGAGGCTGAGCAGCCCGTTGCTGGACAGACCGGCGATCGTCTCCCCCGAGGTGCTGAAGAAGGACAGCCCGTCGGCAAAGCCGAGACACCCGAACACCAACAGGGCCGCGCCGCAGAGACCGGCCCCGACCCGGTAGACCTGGGACAGCCGGTGGTCGACCGGCAGTTCATCGTGCAACTTCATCGTCCGCTCCGTCGCTCTTGGATCCGGCGGGCTCGCACAACGCGGCCTCTTCCGCAGAATCGGCCGGAGCAGTCGCCCGGACGAGTTGCAGCGGTGCCGCATCGGTTGGGTCCCGGACTTCCGTGGACGGTGGCCAGTCGGGGTGGGTGAGGTGGTGACGCAGGGCGTCGAGGCGGGCGAGGTGGTGGTCGAGGGCGGCGTTGACGGTGCTCGTGGTGGTGGCCACGCGTGCTTCGAGGTCGTGGATCCGGTCCAGGAGGTCCTGCCAGCGCCTTTCGGCGGCGGCGACAGGGTCAGGCGCGGCGTCGGTCGCTGTCATCGCGGAGCTGGGTGGTGTGGTGGGTGAGGGCGTCGAGGCGAGTGGCGAGGTCACGGTGGTCGGCGCCGAGGTGGGGGCGGACGGCGGCGAGGGGCTCTATCAGGTCGGTGGCGCCGAGGGCGGCGGTCAGGGCGGCCTGGGCGGGACGGGCACGGGGAGCGAGTGCGGCCATGGTGATCCGGGCGGCGAGGATCCGCAGCTCGGCGGCGTGGTCGCGGGCCCGGACGGTGACCGATCGGTCGGCGGCCCGCCGGTCGCGGACGGCCTTGACCCGTTTCGCGCCGGTACCGGACCGCGAAGCGTCGGCGGTGGCGGGCTTGAGGCGCAGGTAGCGGTTCTCAGCGGCCTGTCGGCTGGCCACGCCCATCGGGTGGGCGAGGTCGGCCCAGGTGGCGCCGGCCTCCCGGGTGCTCTCCACCAACCCGCCCTACGTCCCCGCGGCTGCGGCCCACGCGCCCCGGCACGGCATCGCGCGGGCCTGGGACGCCGGGCCCACCGGGCGGCTCCTGCTGGAGCGCATCTGCCGCCAGGCACCACCGCTGCTCGCCCCGGGCGGCGTGCTGCTGATCGTGCAGTCCTCGCTGGCGGACCCGGCCGCCACCGCTCCCCGACGGTCGGAGCATCCGGGCAGACCGTCCGGTCACGGCCCTGTGCACCTGCCGCCGCAGCCGCCGCTAACCGTTCTGCGACACCAGCCACCGCGACCGCGGTGCGGACCCGCGGGCGGACAGCTGACCGCGGCCCGGCCCGGCCCGGCCCGGAGCACCGACCGAGCGCACCCGCCGCCCGGTTGCCCCACCGGCCGAGCGAGCGGCCCGGGTCCGCATCCAGCCACGCACCCCGGTCAGGCGCCCGGGTGGGCGGCCGCCCAGCCGTGTTCGAGCAGCGCGAAGGCCTCGTCGGCGGCTCGGCGCGGGTCGGCGTGCCGCAGGACGAGGCTGCGGGCCTCCAGGGCGAAGCGGGCCAGGGCGGCGCAGCTGACGTCGTCCTCGGGCGCGCCCACCGCCTCGGCGACGGCCCTGGCCAGGGCCGCTTCGTGGCGCGTCCACATGCGCTGGGCGTAGTCGCACAGGGCGGGGGTCTCCTGCACCAGGCGCGTGAAGTCGGCGAACCGCGGGTCGGTGGCGTGGACGGCGAGCTGGGTCTGCTTCCGCAGCATGTGCTCGCGGAGGGCCTGGGGGACCGACGTGCCGGGGGTGCGGTCGCGCACGGCGGCGACGAGTTCTGCCTCCAGTTCGTCGTCCTGGTCGAAGACCAGGGCTTCCTTGCCGGAGAAGTGTTTGAACAGGGTGGTCACCGAGACGTCGGCGTGGTCGGCGACGTCCTTGACGCCGACCTGGTCGTAGCCGCGTTCGAGGAAGAGTTCGAGTGCGGCGTCGGCCAGGGACTGGCGGGTCTGGGCCTTCTTGCGCTCGCGGCGCCCGGTCGGTTCGGTCACCCGCCCACCGTACCTCGAAGTGCATTCGCTGCAAAAGTGTAGTCATTGCACTTATTGAGCGAGTGTGGTTTCTTGGTGATGCGCCGGGCCACCCGGCGACCGACCCACCTCCCGAGGGGCACTTCCATGCACTCTGCCCGTGATCCCCGCATCGCCATCGTCGGCGCCGGCCTCGGCGGCCTCACCTGCGCCCGAGTCCTCCAGCAGCACGGCCGCTCCGTCACCGTCCTCGAACGCGAGGCATCCGCCGCTTCCCGCCCGCAGGGCGGCTCCCTCGACATGCATCCCGGCACCGGGCAGGCCGCGCTCGGTGCGGCGGGGCTCCTCGACCGGTTCCACGCCCTCGCCCGCCCCGAAGGAGACGAGTGGCGCGTGCTCGACTTCGCCACCGCCGCCCTCCTGGCACAGCAGGGGCCCTCCGCCGACGGCGGCCGACCGGAGATCGACCGAGGCCAGCTGCGCGGTCTGCTCCTGGACTCGCTCACCGAGGGCACGGTGCGGTGGGACCGTGCCGTCACCGGCGTCACCCCGCTGGCGGACGGCACCTGCCGGCTGCACTACGGCGACGGCACCGCCGAGGACTTCGACCTGGTGGTCGGTGCCGACGGCGCCTGGTCCCGGGTGCGCCCGGCCCTGTCACCCGCCGTACCCGCCTACACCGGCGTCACCTTCGTCGAGGCCGGATTCGACGACTGCGACACCCGCCATCCCGACCTCGCGCAGCTGGTCGGCAACGGGTCGATGCTGGCGAAGGGCGCCGGCAGGTCCCTGGTCGCCCAGCGCAACAGCAACGGCCACATCCGCGCCTACATCGCGCTCCGCGCGCCCGAGGACTGGCACGAGGCCGCCGGTGTCGACCTCGGCGACCAACGGGCCGTGCAGGAACATCTGTTGAGGCTGTTCGACGACTGGGACGAGAGCCTGCGCTACCTCCTGCGCAACGGCGACCGCGGGTTCGTCCACCGGTCCCTGTTCGTCCTGCCCGCCGCGCACACCTGGGAGCACGTCCCCGGCGTCACACTGCTCGGCGACGCCGCGCACCTGATGCCACCCGTCGGGCTGGGCGCCAACCTCGCCATGCTCGACGGCGCCGACCTCGCCCACGCCCTCGTGGCCGAGTCCGGCGTCGACGACGCCGTCCGCGCCTACGAGAGCGTCATGCTGCCGCGCTCGATCGAGGCCGCGACGGGCAGCGCGCAGGGGCTCAACCACCTCGTCCCCGCGACGGCCTCCTGAAGCACCGTACGGTGGGGCGGCCGGGCGGCGCCGACTACGACGACGCCCCGCCCGTGGCCAGCGCGGTTCGCGCCAGACCGCGCAGCCAGGCGTGGGCCTGGTCGGTGTCGTAGCGCTGATGCCACGACAAGTACACCGTCGCCGAGGGTAGTTCGAGCGGGAGGGGGAGCACGACCAGGCCGAGGTCGGCGACCGCGGACCGGGTGGTGGCCTCGGGAACGGTGATCACGAGATCGGAGCCGCGCGCGAACCCCACCGCGGCCGCCTCCGTGGGCGCGGTCGCCACCACCCGGCGGGTGAGGCCGAGCCCGGCGAGGGCGTCGTCGAGGGCGTTGCCGAGGTTTCCGCGTCGCGAGACGGTGACGTGCTCGGCGGCGGCGTACCGCTCCGCGGTGACGGTCCCGCCACCGGTGAGGGGGTGCCCCCGCCTCACCACGACGACGAGACGGGACTCGCCCACGTTCGCGGCGCGGACGTCCGGTGCGCTCGGCCGGTTGGCGTTCGCCTCCAGGTCGACCTCGCCGCGCCGCAACTCCGGGGTGTCGACGCTCGATTCCGCGACGAAGCGCAAGCGCACGCCCGGCGCCTCTTCGCGCACGGCCGCGAGCAGTGCAGGGCCGCTCAGGGCGACCAGGGAATCGTGCCAGCGGAGCGTGAAGGTGCGCTCCAGCGTTGCCAGATCGAGTTCACGGCTCGGTGCCAGCACGCCCTGAACCTGGTGCAACAGCTCGTGCACCTGAGCCCGCACCGCGATCGCGTACGGCGTCGGGGTCATCGTGCGGCCGGTGCGCACCAGGATCTGGTCCCCGGTCGTGCGCCGGATCCGGCCCAGACTCCGGCTCATCGCGGGGGCGGTGACATGCAGGCGCGCCGCCGCCCCGGCCACACTGCCCTCCTCCAGCAGCGCGTCGAGCGCGGCGAGCAGGTTCAGATCCAATTGCATGCGAGTCACTCTAGACGTGCTTGACATGCATTTGAAGTCAATCACCGGGCTGTCTACCGTTGAGGCGAAAGCGCAGGAAGCAAAGCGCAGTTCGGCCCTCGACCGGCCCTCGACCGGCTGTCGAGCGGCTCTCGACCGGCCTCGACACCCCCCTCAGACAGGAGTACCACCATGCCCGAAGCGCCTCGGACCACCGACGTCGCCTCCTCGGACGCCGACCTGCTCGCCCGCACCGCGAACGCCGTCCGCGAGGCGGGTTCGGCGCTGCGCGAGCGCTTCGGCGAGGTGGTCCACCACCGGACCCGCGAAGAGCTGATGCACGCGCTCGCCGCCAACGACGACACGGCCCTCGACATCCTGCGCCCCCGGCTCACCCACCTGCGCCCGGACGCCGGCTGGGTGGAGGACGAGCTGGACGGCGGGGCGCTGCCGCCCGGCGAGTGGTGGGTCGTGGATCCGGCCGAAGGCAACGTCAACCACCTGCACGCCCTGCCGGAGTGGGCGGTGACCGCCACCCTCGTCCGCGACAACCGGCCGGTGCTCACCGTGGTCCACCTGCCGTTGACCGGCGAGACCTACACCGCGCTCACCGGCGCGGGAGCCCACCTCGACGGACGGCCGCTCCACGTCTCCCCCACCGCGGACCTCGGCCTGGGCATCGTGGCCACCAGCCAGGCCCGGCCGGACGAGGACGAGACGGTCGTACGGCGCGTCGGCTCCTCGATCACCGCGATGCTCTTCGACGCGCTCGTCGTCCGCACCGCCGTGCCCGCGACCCTGCACCTGGCGAACGTGGCCGCCGGCCGCATCGACGCCTTCTGGCAGTTCGCCGGCGCCCGCGCAGACCTGCTGCCCGGGGCACTGCTCGTCACCGAGGCCGGTGGACGGATCTCCGACGCCGAGGGCCGCCCCTGGACCCCGCAGAGCGGGAGCTTCCTGGCCGCCGCGCCCGGCATCCACGCCGAGGCCGTCGCCACGCTCTCCCGCTGACCCGCACCACTACCGCACACACGGAAGGACCACATCATCATGACCACGATCGCCGTTCTCGGAACCGGCCGCGTCGGCGGCAACCTCGCCGCCGCCCTCACCCGGGCCGGGCACCAGGTGGCCGTAGCAGACCGCACGCCGGGCGCCGCCGCCGAAGCCGCCCGGACAGCCGGGATCGTCATCAACGCCACCCCGGGCGCCGGCTCGCTGGACCGGCTCATCGCCCTGCGCGAGGAACTGCGCGGCACGATCCTCGTCGACGTCTCCAACGCCACCACCGACGGGCCGGACGGACTGCCCGCCGACCTGCTCTACCCCGGATCGAGCCTCGCCGAGCAACTCCAGGAAGCACTCCCCGAAACGCGCGTCGTCAAGACCCTCAACACCATGCTCTTCCCGGTGATGACCGCGCCGGCCACACTCACCCGGCCCCCGACCGCGTTCCTCTCCGGCGAGGACCCGCAGGCCAAGCAGACCGTCGGCGACCTGCTCACCGACCTCGGCTGGCGGAAGGAATGGATCACCGACCTCGGCGGAATCCGGACCGCCCGCGCCACCGAGGCCGCGATCCTCTTCGTCCCGCACGTCATCCGCTCCAGCGGATTCGCACCCTTCGCGATCTCGATCGCCCGCTGACGTCGCCCGCATCACGGCCAGCCACTCCCCCGACGACGACGAGCCGTACGTCCCGGCCAGGGGCACGCTCACGGAGGCCGCCGTCCGCAGCCCGCAGCCCGGACCCATCGGGTCCACGGCGCCCCTACGGCCCCTCAGCCCCGATCGGTGAGGATCACCGAGAGCACGCGTCGCGCGTCCCGGGCGTCGGCATCGTCCTCGCCCAGGCTGTTGGCGCAGGAGACGAGTGTCTTCCACAGCGCCCAGCCGCGTCCGCGTGCCCAGGTCGCGTCGTCGACGCCCAGTCGCTTGCGGAACACGTCGCGGCCGTCGGCCGAGAGCAGGGTCCAGGCGATCCCGAGGTCGCAGGCGGGGTCCCCCACGCCACAGGTACCGAAGTCGATGACGGCCACGAGCCGTCCGTCGTCGAGGAGCAGGTTTCCCCGGGCCAGGTCGCCGTGGAACCAGACCTCGGTCCCGTCCCACCGCGCCTCGAGCGCCTGGGTCCACAACTCCTGTGCCGACGCGACGTCGATGCGGCCGCGCAGCTCGGCCAACGCACCGAGCGCCTGCGCCTCGTAGGTCCGCAACGTCGCTCCACGGAACCAGTTGTGCTTGCCCGGCCGTGGCCCTTGCGAGGCGTCCACGCCCTGCAACGCGGCGACGAAGCCGGCCAGGCCCTCTGCGAAGCGGACCGGATCGACGACGGACTCGAACGTCGCGGGCGTGCCGTCGATCCACCGGTAGACCGACCACACGAACGGGTAGGCCGCACCGGGACTCCCCTTCGCCAGCGGCACCGGGACCGGCAGCGGGAGAGCGGCTGCCAGCTCGGGGAGCCAACGGTGCTCCTTCTCCACGGCCAGGGCGTACTCCTGCGCGCTCGGAAGGCGGAGCAGCATGTCGTCGCCCAGGCGGAAGGTCCGGTTGTCCCAACCGCCGTTCTCCACAGCGGTCACGGGCAGCGCGGCCCATTGCGGGAACTGTTCGGCCACGAGTCGCCCTGCCTGTTCGGCACTGACGGTGACCCGCCGGGGCATGGGCCCGAGATCCGGAACATCGTTCAACAGGTACCCCCTCGTCCAACTCGGGTGCGGGCGGGCGGACATCGCTTCTCCGGTCACCCGCGCGATGTCCCGTTTCGAAGTATCGCCATACTGACGCCATGCACAACACCTCCCACCCAGTGGTCCGACAGGCGCAGTTTCCGTTCCCCGACGGGCGGTTTCCGCCCGATCTCGGCGCCGTGGTCCAACGGACCGTCGGGGAAGGACGCCTGCCGGCGCTCGTGGTCGTCCACGACAGCGACGGCGACTGGCTGATCGGGGACGGTGTCAACGATCCGAACCTCCCGGACGCCAGCGGGCTGTACTGCCTCGCCTGCCTGGTGGAGGGGGATGCCTCCATCTCCGAGACCGCGACCCTGCCGCCCGGCTTCGCGGCCTACCGGAACGGGCCCGGCCTGCCCTGGACGATCGAACCGTTCCGCTACGGGGACGGCGAAGGCTGAACGTCGGGCTCACACAGGGAACTCAACCGTAGAACCGTGGAGTTGGTGGAAAGGAGGAGGTTGACTCCATGCCCGAAGCCATCGAACCCGATGCCGCCGACATCGCCCACGACCTGATCAACGCCGTCATCGCGGAGTACAGCTCGCTCATCGCGCTCGCCGGACCCACCGATGCCGCCCGGCTGAGATCCGAGAGAGCGCGCTACATCGCGGAACTCCAGAACCTGGGGACGGCCGGCCCTGATCGGCTGCGGACGATCCTCGCCGAGTACCCGTCCGTGCTGGTCATGGTGCGGGCCGGCCGGTGACGTCACCG